>NZ_JBIUWI010000020.1:0-83850 GCF_044743385.1 Pseudomonas sp. NPDC087639
AGCGCGGCGAAGACATCGCGCCGCTGATGGCGGACGTCGAGCGCATGGCGGGCGAATTGAGCGCCGGCAAAGTCGAGCTGGACGCGATCCAGACCGAACTGGACTCGATCCTGCTCGGCATCCCGAACCTGCCGCACGAGTCCGTTCCGGTCGGCAAGGACGAAGATGACAACGTCGAAGTACGCCGCTGGGGCACGCCGACTGCTTTCGATTTCCCGGTACAGGATCACGTTGCACTGGGCGAGAAGTTCGGCTGGCTGGATTTTGAAACCGCCGCCAAGCTGTCCGGCGCACGTTTTGCCCTGCTGCGTGGCCCGATCGCCCGTCTGCACCGCGCCCTGGCGCAGTTCATGATCAACCTGCACGTCAACGAGCACGGTTACGAAGAGGCTTACACGCCTTATCTGGTTCAGGCGCCAGCACTGCAAGGCACCGGTCAACTGCCGAAGTTCGAAGAAGACCTGTTCAAGATCGCTCGCGAAGGCGAAGCCGATCTGTACCTGATCCCGACCGCTGAAGTGTCGCTGACCAACATCGTCGCTGGCGAAATCGTCGATTCGAAACTGCTGCCGATCAAGTTCGTTGCGCACACCCCGTGCTTCCGCAGTGAAGCCGGCGCGTCGGGTCGCGATACTCGCGGCATGATCCGCCAGCACCAGTTCGACAAGGTTGAAATGGTCCAGATCGTTGAGCCATCGACCTCGATGGAAGCGCTGGAAGGTCTGACCGCCAACGCCGAGAAAGTTCTGCAACTGCTTGGCCTGCCTTACCGCACCCTGGCACTGTGCACCGGCGACATGGGCTTCAGTGCGGTCAAGACTTACGACCTCGAAGTGTGGATTCCGAGCCAGGACAAATACCGTGAAATCTCGTCGTGCTCCAACTGTGGCGACTTCCAGGCCCGCCGCATGCAAGCGCGTTTCCGCAACCCGGAAACCGGCAAGCCTGAGTTGGTACACACCTTGAACGGTTCCGGCCTGGCGGTCGGTCGTACCCTGGTTGCGGTGCTGGAAAACTACCAGCAGGCGGACGGTTCGATCCGTGTGCCGGACGTGCTCAAGCCGTACATGGGTGGCCTTGAGGTCATCGGCTAAATGAAATATCTGCCGCTGTTTCACAACCTGCGCGGCAGTCGTGTGTTGGTCGTCGGTGGTGGGGAAATTGCCTTGCGCAAATCCCGCCTGCTGGCCGAAGCCGGTGCGCTGCTGCGGGTGGTCGCACCTGAAATCGAAACGCAACTGCGTGAATTGGTTGTCGCCAGTGGTGGCGAGTGTCTGTTGCGCGGTTACGTTGAGGCGGATATGGATGGTTGCGTGCTGATCATTGCCGCCACCGATGACGAAACGCTGAACGCCCAGGTTTCCACCGATGCTCATCGGCGTTGCGTGCCGGTCAACGTGGTCGACGCACCTGCCCTGTGCAGCGTGATCTTCCCGGCGATCGTCGATCGCTCGCCTCTGATCGTCGCAATCTCCAGCGGCGGCGATGCGCCGGTGCTGGCGCGCTTGATTCGCGCCAAGATTGAAACCTGGATTCCTTCCACCTATGGCCAACTGGCTGGGCTGGCCGCGCGTTTCCGTAATCAGGTGAAAAGCCTGTTTCCGGATGTGCAGCAGCGTCGCGGGTTTTGGGAAGACGTCTTTCAAGGGCCGATTGCCGATCGACAACTGGCCGGGCAGGGCGCCGAGGCTGAGCGTCTGCTGCAAGCGAAGATTGATGGCGAAGCCGACATCACCACAGGTGAGGTGTATCTGGTGGGAGCAGGGCCGGGTGACCCGGATCTGCTGACCTTCCGTGCGCTGCGTCTGATGCAACAGGCCGATGTGGTGCTGTACGACCGTTTGGTCGCGCCGGCCATTCTTGACCTGTGCCGTCGCGATGCCGAGCGGGTTTACGTCGGCAAGCGTCGCGCCGATCACGCGGTGCCTCAGGATCAGATCAACCAGCAACTGGTCGATCTGGCCAAGGCCGGCAAGCGTGTAGTGCGGTTGAAGGGCGGTGATCCGTTCATCTTCGGCCGGGGCGGCGAAGAGATCGAAGAGCTGGCAGCCCACGGAATTCCATTCCAGGTGGTGCCGGGTATTACGGCAGCCAGCGGTTGTGCGGCGTATGCCGGGATTCCGCTGACCCACCGTGATTACGCGCAGTCAGTGCGCTTTGTCACCGGGCACTTGAAGGACGGTTCCACCGATCTGCCATGGACCGACCTTGTCGCTCCGGCGCAGACGCTGGTGTTTTACATGGGACTGGTGGGTTTGCCGGTGATCTGTGAGCAGTTGATCAAGCATGGCCGTTCGGCGGATACCCCGGCGGCACTGATTCAGCAGGGCACCACGGTCAATCAGCGGGTCTTCACTGGCACGCTGGCCGATTTGCCGCGAATGGTGGCGGAGCATGAAGTGCATGCCCCGACGCTGGTGATCGTCGGCGAAGTGGTGAAACTGCGCGAGAAACTGGCGTGGTTTGAAGGGGCTCAGGCGCAGGTCTGAGCTAAATCAAAAGATCGTCCGATCGCGGCCCGAGCCTTCGGACGATCTTTTGCTTTTAGCTGTTAACCCCTCTGCCAAACTCCTTTCCCACCCAACCGCGCCCGATCATGAGCCACAGTGAAATCCTGCTCCGGCCCCTTCGGCACAACCCCCGTCGGATTGATGGTCTTGTGGCTGCCGTAGTAGTGATTTTTGATGTGCTGGAAATCCACCGTCTCGGCAATCCCCGGCCACTGATACAACTCACGCAGCCAGTTCGACAAGTTCGGATAATCGGCAATGCGCCGCAGGTTGCACTTGAAGTGCCCGTGATACACCGCGTCGAAGCGAATAATCGTGGTGAAAAGGCGAATATCCGCTTCAGTCAGGTATTCACCACTCAGATAACGGTTGGCACCCAGTACCCGCTCCAGATGATCGAGTTCGGCAAACACCTCATCGAACGCTTCCTCATACGCTTGTTGTGACGTGGCGAACCCGGCGCGATAGACGCCGTTGTTTACGGCTGGATAGATTCGCTCGTTCAGCGCATCAATCTCACCGCGTAGCGGAGCAGGATAGAAGTCCAGATCATTGCCAGTCAGATCATCAAACGCGCTGTTGAACATGCGGATGATCTCCGCCGATTCGTTGCTGACAATGCGCTTGAGCTTTTTGTCCCACAGCACCGGTACGGTGACGCGGCCGGTGTAGTCGGGTGTGTCGGCGGTGTAGCGCTGGTGCATGAAGTCGAAGTGATCGAGCTTGTCGCCGCTCGAGCCGAGAGCCTTGTCGAAGGTCCAGCCGTTTTCCAGCATCAACCAACTGACCACGGAAACGTCGATCAGACTTTCCAGGCCTTTGAGTTTGCGCAGGATCAGCGTGCGATGCGCCCACGGACAGGCGAGCGAAACGTAGAGGTGATAGCGTCCGGCTTCGGCGGCAAAACCGCCTTCACCGCTAGAGCCAGGTTGGCCGTCAGCGGTGACCCAGTTGCGGCGTTGCGCCTGTTCGCGCTGGAACGCGCCGTCCTTGCTGCTTTCGTACCACTTGTCCTGCCAGTGACCATCGACTAACAAACCCATGTTCAAGACTCCTGAAACCAATAATCGTTGGAGTCGAGTCTATTCCGATGAGTTCGAACAAAAAGCGCAAAAATCGGGCTCGAATGATCGGTTAAATCGATTTATTCCGCGCGGCCCAGTATTGTTCGGCGGTTTCGAAAGCCTGCTCGCGGCTATGGCCGAGACCGCGCAGTGCCAGGGCCATGGTCGAAATCAGCGCCATTTGCGGGTAGCTGTCGACCACGTCGCCGCGCCACATGGCTTTCAAGTGTTCGACGTCCAGCGAGGCCGGTTTGACGTGGCGCTGTGCCGACAACTGCGGCCATTCCTCGTCCCAACTCTCGCCGCCGCTGGTGCCGTAAAGATGGCTGTCGGCATCGGGGTTGATCTCGATTTCACCGCCGTCACCCTTGACCACAATCGCCGTGTCGCCGAGCAAACCGCTGGCATCGCGGTGTACGGCCTGATAGCCGGGGTGGAAGATGCTTTGCAACCCGCAACGCGCGCCCAGCGGATTGAGAATCCGCGCCAGCGAGTGGATCGGCGAGCGCAGGCCCATGGTATTGCGCAGGTCGATCATCTTTTGCAGTTGTGGCGCCCAGTCGATCAGCGGCATGAATGCCAGGCCACCGTTGTCCAGCGCCGTGCCGACCTGCTGCCAGTTACGGCACAGCGGGATATTCAGCTCGGCCAACAGCTGTTCGGTATACAAGCGCCCGGCGGTGTGTGCGCCGCCGCCGTGCATGAAGATGCGCACACCGTTTTGCGACAGACACTTGGCCGCCAGCAGATACCACGGCAGATGGCGCTTCTTGCCGGCATAGGTCGGCCAGTCCAGATCGACGTTCAAGGCTGGCGCCTCCAAACGTTCGCGCAGGGCTTCGGTGAAACCGGCCATCTCTTCGGCGCTTTCTTCTTTATGCCGCAGCAACATCAGAAAGGCGCCGAGTTGGGTGTCCTCGACCTTGTCGTCCAGCACCATGCCCATGGCTTGCCGGGCTTCTTCGCGAGTCAGATCGCGGGCGCCGCGCTTGCCTTTGCCGAGGATCCGGACGAATTGAGCGAACGGGTGCTCGGCAGGTGTTTCGAGGGTCAGCGCTGGGAAATCGGTCATAAGCAATTCGTCGGTTTGGGCAGGCCCGCCAGTTTCGCGGCGAGTTTGGCAGGGGTGCCTTTGAACAGTCGGTTCAGGTGCAGGCTGTTGCCTTTGTCCGGGCCGAGTTTCAGCGCGGTGTATTTGATCAGCGGTCGAGTGGCCGGGGACAGTTGGAACTCATCGTAGAAACTACGCAGCAGTTCGAGCACCTCCCAGTGTTCGGGGGTCAACTCGATATCTTCGGCGGCGGCCAGGGCACTGGCGACGTCGTGTGACCAGTCGCTGAGGTCGACGAGGAAGCCGTCCTTGTCCAGTTCGATGGCGCGGGCGCCGACGTTCATGCAATTCATAGCCAGCTGTTGACCTTGTCGTGTTTGATCGACAGTTCGACGAAGGCCGGGTAGTCGATGGTTTCTGCCCATTCTGGAACCTGTACAGCGCGGGCCTCTGCATCTTCGGCCAGCACGTACAGTTTCACCCGCCGAGTTTGCAGTGCGGTGAAAGGAGCGGTGCCCGGTTGCAGGGCATATACCGCGTCGCCGGATAGCAGCAAAGCGTCGGCATGGCCGATCACTCGCAGGCAACTGGTCAGGCGATCGTCGCCGAACGGGGAATGAGACAACACATGCAAAGTCGACATCAGAGGGTGATCACCTGGTCGTAACGGTCAATAAGGGCGGTGATTTGCTCGGCTGCGAGCGGTTGCGCTTCGTCCAGCGACAGCGTGTTCAGGCCACGGCTGGTGGCGCTGTCGATGCAATAAAACAGCTCTTCAACGCCGAACATTGGCAGCGCTTGCAGGTTGGCGCTCAGGTCTTTCTGTTGCAGGGCCTTGGCCTTTTGCCCGGCGGCCAGTTGCAGCACGCCGTCATCGAGAAACAGCAGACCGATCGGCAGATCGAAGGCACCGCCGGCCAGCACGATGTCCAGCGCTTCGCGGGCACCGGGGCCGGACCATGGCGATTGGCGACTGATGATCAACAGGGATTTGGCCATGTCACGCGCCTCCGAAACAGATCAGGCGGTCAGCGTCTTGCACCGCGTCATGTAACTGGCCGAGGCCGGACAACTCCCACGGCGCGCTGACGGAGACGGCGTCACGCTGATAGCGCTTGGCTTCTTCGTCATTCAGCACGCCCCTGCGCAGAGCGGCGGCGATGCACACCACGCCATCCAGTTGCTGCTCGTTGATGAAGGTGCGCCATTGCTTGGGCAGATCCAGTTCGTCCTGCGGAGTAACCACCGCGTCAGAGGCGTTGTAGACGCCATCCTGATAGAAAAACAGCCGGACAATCTCATGCCCACCGGCCAGTGCAGCCTGCGCAAACAGCAGGGCACGGCGCGAGGAGGGCGCATGGGCGGCGGAAAACAGTGCGATGGCGAACTTCATGACGGACTCGGTCAGCAAAACTGCGGCCATGATAAAGCTTTATCGAGGCGGTCGCGAAACCCAAGTTGCGTACCCGCCCACGGGGAGGCAGACATCGGTCAGCGCGGCATGTAACCCAACTGCCAGCGTCGGGGGATTTTAAGCGAGAGCAGCCCGATCAATGCCGCCAGCAAACCGCTGACAAACATCGCCTTCAGTCCCAGATGATGCTCCAGCACTGCGCCCAGAATGGCGCCGACGAACATCCCGCTCCACGGCACCAGTTGCACGCGCCAGCCACTGCGCCGCTCGCCGAGCATCCAGCGGCCCAGTCCTCGGCCGAACCGCGACAGTGCGCCAGTGACATACGTCAGACCGACCGGCAGACCATTCACTTCCTCGACCGACGCATTGAGCATGCCCATCGCAATGATCGCCGCCAGCAGTGCCGGCAGTTGCGAGTCAAACGGCCAGGCTGCCGCCGCGCAGAGCAGGGTGGCGATACACAGGAGAAGCGGCAGCGCCCGTCGTCCGCCGAGACGCGCGACGAGAACGCCCAAGGCATTCCCGACAATAAAGGTTGCGACGAGAATCACCAGGCGCACGGTCAGCCCAAGATCGCCGTCACTGATCGCCACCGCCAGCCTCGTGGTGTTGCCGCTCATGAACGAGACGAAGTCGCCGCTGGCCATGAAACCGATGGCGTCGGTCATCCCCGCCAGCACCGAAAGGCTGGCCACCAGCGCCAGTCCCACGCGCCCACGCCATTTTTTCGAATGCAGATGGCCGGGACTGGCGCGGTGAGTCGAGGCGGAAGGCAGCATCGTCGATTGTTTCCTTGAGCGGCGGTTACGGTTTTATTCCATACAACTCGCAATACTCCAGCCAGTCCATGCCGGCCATTTCCGCCACCTCGCGATGAACGTCCAGACGCTGAGCCTGATATTCCTCAGGCGTTGCTGCCGTCAGTTGCAAGGTCAGTTCCCAGGCAAACAACCCTAGGCTTTCCGCCTCGGCCTCGAACGCTTCATGCAGGCGTTCTTCGCGATACTGTGCCTGGGTTTCACCCTTGGCCTGAGCCAACAGCGGATTGAGATGGTCGAGGGTTTCGCGCAGTTCGGGGCGTGCGTCGAGAAACAGTTTCAGGGCGTGTTCATGTCGCTGCTCGGTAGGCGCCATGTGTTTTCCTTGTGAGGCTGATGACCTTAGGTTGCCGCAGCGGCTCGCGTGTGTCGCGCTATAAATGCAGTAAAGCAGAACGATTCGGGCTGCTGCGGTGATACAGTCCGCTTTTTTCTGAATGAGCGAATGCAATGCGAATTCTGATGGTGGCGCTGGCCGCTACGGTGCTGGCCGGTTGCGCGGGTTCGATGATGGACGATGCTCGCACTAAAACGCCCTACAAAACCCTGACCTCGAACAAGCCCGAGAAAGTCGTCGCCCAGTGCGTGCAATTTGCCTGGCAGGACGAAGCGGTGTTCGGAGTGGACGCCGGGGCTTATCTGCAACCGGGCAAAAAGTCCGGTTCGACGGTCTACACGCGTTCGGCAGAATCGTTTGTCGATGTCAGCACGGAGGCGTCGGGCACGGCGTTGAGTTACTACGCGCAGAAGGACGATTTCGTGGCCAAGCGCCGGTTGGCGGCGTTGGCGACCTGCCTCTGATCATGTGTTGAGGCGACTGCCCCCTTCGCGTGCAAGCTCGCTCCCACATTGGAATGCATTTCAAATGTGGGAGCGAGCCTGCTCGGGAAGGGGCTATCAAATTCAATCAATCAAGCGCTTCTGGAAAAAATGCCGCTTGTGCCCCGGCGGGTAATCGACGATCTCCCCAAACTGGCTATAACCGAGTTTCTTGTAGAACTCCGGCGCCTGGAAGTCGAAAGTGTCGAGCCATGCCCCGATGCAGCCTTTCTCCCGCGCCAGGTCTTCGGCCATGCGCATCAGCTTCGATCCAATACCCTGACCTCGGCCTTCTTCAGGCACTGACAGCAAATCGATGAACAACCACTGGCACACCAGCCGACCATAGAGCCCACCGAGAATCTGGTCGTGATCGTCGCGCACCAGTAGGGTGAGCGGTTCCGATTTCGCGATCCCGGCCTTGGCGACGTTGTAGGCATGCAGCGGTGCCAGAATGGCCTGGCGTTCTTCTTCCGTGGAGTGTTGCGACAACTCGATCCGCATATTCATTTGCGCTTCCTTGATAGCCATGAAGCCGCAGCCTATCTCGGCTGGTGGCTGTGTTTCAACCCAGGTGGAACCGTCGCGCAAGCGCCGAGGTCTAGCCTTTACAGCGTCATTCCAGCACGCGGTTGATGAGGACACCCCATGAACATTTTTGAAGCCCTTCGCGAAAGCCACGACCGCCAGCGCACCTACGCCAAAACCCTGATCGAAACCAGTGGCGATACGCCGGAGCGCGTCGAGGCCTACAAGCAGCTCAAAGCCGAGCTGAAAGCCCACGAAACCGCCGAAGAGCGCCACTTCTATATCCCGCTGATGAAGTTCGACGACGGTGTCGACCTCAGCCGACATGCCATTTCCGAACATCACGAAATGGACGAAATGATGGAAGAGCTCGACGAGACCGAGATGTCCAGCCCGGCATGGCTGGCCACTGCGAAAAAACTCTCGGACAAGGTTCATCACCACCTCAAGGAAGAGGAGCAGAAATTCTTCCAGATGGCCGGCAAGTTACTCGACGAAAAACAGAAAGAACAGCTCGCCGGACAGTACGAAAAGGAGTTTCAGGCGCAGTTACCGTGAGTCACCCATGCGGGATTTCGTAACTTCGACGTGTACGCCTTTGGCTACGCGTCGAGTGCGATTCGCCACAATATACTGTTTTTATATCCAGTATTTTCGCTGTTTTACTGATTGTGTCGGACAGATCTGCGACAAAACCGCCGATGGACAAAAAAATCACCTCCGTTAGCTTGAAGGCCTCTCCTCGGAAAGGAGAGTTCTTAAATCAACGGAGTGAAAAACATGAATCAACCACAAGCACAAACCCAACTGCGACACGGTCGTGTCACCTCCCCGGCGAGCCGCGGCGCGGTCGCTATCGAGCAAGGATTGCTCGGTGCCTGGCAGGTCAATGAAATGGAAGGCGGCAAGAATTTCCCGGCGCTGGTGGCCGGGCCGTTTCCAGCGCCCTACGAATCCGACTCTGCCAGTGTCGCGCCGCCGGCCGACGGCTACATTCTCAGTGGCGGCAAAACCGATCCGCGTGATTGCGTGAACTTCACCAATGAGGAGATGAGCCAAAAGCTCGGTCGTCCGTTCACCTGGCCGCTGCTCAATGTCACCCCGGGTCAGACCCTCGAAGTCAAATGGGAATACACCGCGCCGCACACAACCCGTGGCTATCGCTGGCTGATCACCAAGGATGGCTGGGACCCGAAACAACGCATCACCCGTGCGCAACTGGAAGCGCAGCCGTTCTTCGAGGACTTCTACACTCAGGTGCCTTACTACAGCCATTCAGCGGAGCTGAAGGCCAAGGTCAATCACTCGGTGAAACTTCCGGCGAACAAGCAAGGCCATCACGTTATCGTCTTGATGTGGATCGTCGCCAACACCGGCAACGCGTTCTATCAGGCCTTCGACGTCGACTTCAAATAACGACGCAGCGTCGTCAAAACCCACACGTTCTGAAGGATTAGAACATGTCAAATATCGACTTCTCTTTAATGCAAAACGCGGCGAGCGATGCGGCGTCATTGATGCCGAGCATTGCCGACAAAAAGATCCTCATGGGCTTCTGGCACAACTGGCCGGCGGGACCGAGCGACGGATATCGCCAAGGCCGCTTTGCCAACATCGCGCTGGAGGAGGTCCCCAAGGAGTACAACGTGGTCGCCGTGGCCTTCATGAAGGGCAGCGGGATTCCGACCTTTAAGCCGTTCAACGTGACCGATGCCGAGTTCCGCCGTCAGGTCGGCGTGCTCAACAGTCAGGGGCGGGCGGTGTTGATTTCCCTGGGTGGCGCGGATGCGCACATCGAGTTGCACAGCGGCCAGGAACAACCACTGGCCAATGAAATCATCCGTCTGGTGGAAACCTACGGCTTCGACGGCCTGGACATCGATCTTGAACAGAGCGCGATTGATTTCGCTGCCAACAAGACCGTCCTGCCGGCTGCGCTGAAACTGGTCAAGGATCACTACGCGGGCCAGGGCAAGCACTTCATCATCAGCATGGCCCCGGAGTTTCCGTACCTCACCAGCAGCGGCAAGTACGTCGGTTACTTGCAGGCGCTGGAAGGCTACTACGACTTCATCGCCCCGCAGTTTTACAACCAGGGTGGCGACGGGGTCTGGGTGCCGGAGGCCAACAACGGTGCCGGCGCGTGGATCGCGCAGAACAACGATGAGCTGAAAGAGGATTTCCTCTATTACCTGACGGAAAGTCTGGTGACCGGCACGCGTGGTTTCACGAAGATCGCGGCGGACAAGTTCGTCATTGGTCTGCCCGCCAACGTCGACGCGGCTGCTACCGGTTATGTGATCGACAAGACCGTTGTAGGCAATGTGCTCAAACGGTTGGCGATCAAAGGACACCCGATCAAGGGCCTGATGACATGGTCGGTGAACTGGGACAACGGCGTCAGCAAGGATCGTGTGCCATACAACTGGGAGTTCAGTCGGCGTTATGGGCCGCTGATCACCGGAGTGCAGGCAAGCGCACAAGAGGTGGATGAAACGGTGCTGCACGTCGCCCGTTAGTTGTGAATAAAAAAAGCCCGGTAGCGCTGCCGGGCTTTTTTTGTCGGTTCGATTAATCGACTATGAACGCTTTCTGATGACAAAAGGATGAGGCGTCATGGCTAACACAGCCGAACGGGTCAATATCATCGAGACTCAGGTGTTGTCCCACGACTGGTATCTCTTGAAGAAAATCACTTTTGACTACCACCGCAATAACGGCGAGTGGCAGCGCCAGACGCGCGAAGTGTATGACCGCGGCAATGGCGCGGCGATTCTGCTTTTCAATCGCGAGAAGCGCTCTGTGGTGCTGACCCGTCAGTTCCGCTTGCCGGTGTTCGTCAATGGTCATGACGGTCTGCTGATCGAAGTGGCGGCGGGGTTGTTGGAGGGGGCGGCGCCAGAGCAGCGCATTCGCGACGAAGCCGAAGAGGAAACCGGCTATCGCGTGCATGACGTGAAGAAAGTCTTCGAGGCCTATATGAGCCCCGGTTCGGTCACCGAGAAGCTGCACTTCTTTATTGCCGAGTACGACTCGGCGTCGAAGGTCAGCGAAGGCGGCGGTCTGGAAGAAGAGACCGAAGAGCTGGAAGTGTTGGAGTGGTCATTCGATGAAGCCTTGGCGGCCTTCCTGCGCGGCGAGATCTGCGACGCCAAGACCATCATGCTGTTGCAGTATGCGGCGATGAATAACCTGTTCGATCGATAAGGCTCCGATCTTCTGATCTTTAAAATAGCTCACCAGTTTTGCCAACCGCTGACCAGTCACCACCTTCCAACGTCAACAATCGCTCTTTAGCCTCAAGCCCCCCGGCAAACCCGGTCAATTTCCCCGATGCGCCAATTACCCGATGACACGGCGCAACGATTGAGATCGGGTTCCGCCCATTTGCCGCGCCCACCGCCCGCACGGCACTTGGATTGCCGATCTGCAGAGCGATCTGGCTATACGTGCGAGTCTCGCCGAACGGGATAGTCAGCAGCGCCGCCCAGACCTTTTTCTGAAAATCCGTGCCGGCAAAATCCAGCTCCAGGTCGAAGCGATCTCGCGTCCCGGCAAAATATTCTTCAAGTTGCCGCGCGGTTTTCAGCAGGATCGGATTGTCCGGCGCTTCACTCATCGGCCCAAGGCGCACCCGGTCGGGTTTTTCGTTTTCCCAGAGGATGGCCGCCAGTCGTGAATCGTTCGCGACCAGCTTCAACTCGCCGACCGGCGAGGGCAGGGTGATGAACGTGTAGGGCATGGGGAAGAACTCCGGATCAGCACGGCAACAGCGCCCAGCATACTGCCTGACCGGGAAGGCGCAAACCGCAAACCCGACCATACTGCTTGTTGCTTTTGAAGCGTTCACCTCTGTTTTGCACAGACCCTGAAAACAAAAAAGAGATCGACTCATGAAGTACGAACCTTTGGCCAAATCGCTGATAGCGACCTCACTGGCACTCAGCTGCCTTATGGCTCACGCCGCCTCGGTGGCACCGGTTGCCGCAGAAAACGGCATGGTGGTCACCGCGCAACATCTGGCCACTCATGTCGGTGTCGATGTGTTGAAAAGCGGTGGTAACGCCGTCGACGCGGCGGTCGCGGTGGGTTATGCGCTGGCGGTGGTCTATCCCGCAGCGGGCAACCTGGGTGGCGGCGGTTTCATGACCATTCAACTGGCGGACGGGCGCAAGACCTTCCTCGATTTCCGCGAAAAGGCCCCTCTGGCCGCGACCGCCAACATGTACCTCGACAAGGATGGCAACGTCATTCCGGATCTGAGTACCCGTGGCCACTTGGCGGTCGGCGTGCCGGGCACTGTGTCCGGCATGGAGCTGGCGCTTAGCAAGTACGGCACCAAGCAGCGCAAGGAGATGATCGCCCCGGCGATCAAACTGGCTGAAGACGGATTCGAGTTGCAGCAGGGTGACGTGGAGTTGCTGGAGTACGCCACGGACGTGTTCAAGAAGGACATGCGCGATTCCGGTTCGATCTTCCTCAGCAACGGCGAGCCGATGCAGGTCGGGCAAAAACTGGTGCAGAAAGATCTCGGCAAAACCCTGCGGACCATTTCCGAAAAGGGCGCCGACGGTTTCTATAAAGGCTGGGTGGCCGATGCCATCGTCACCTCCAGTCAGGCCAACAAGGGCATCATCACCCAGGCCGACCTCGACAAATACAAGACCCGCGAACTGGCTCCGGTGGAGTGCGATTACCGTGGCTACCATGTGGTTTCAGCGCCACCGCCAAGCTCTGGCGGGGTGGTGATCTGCCAGATCATGAACATTCTCGAAGGCTATCCGATGAAGGATCTGGGCTTCCATTCGGCCCAGGGCATGCACTACCAGATCGAAGCGATGCGCCACGCCTATGTTGATCGCAACAGTTACCTCGGCGACCCGGACTTCGTGAAGAACCCGATCGAGCATCTGCTCGACAAGAATTACGCGACCAAACTGCGTAACGCCATCCAGCCGCAAAAGGCCGGCGTCTCCGCTGAACTGAAACCCGGCGTTGCGCCCCATGAAGGCAGCAACACCACCCATTATTCGATTGTCGACAAGTGGGGCAACGCGGTCTCGGTTACCTACACGCTCAACGACTGGTTCGGTGCGGGTGTGATGGCGAGCAAGACCGGGGTGATTCTCAACGACGAAATGGATGACTTCACTTCGAAAGTTGGCGTGCCGAACATGTACGGTCTGGTGCAGGGCGAAGCCAACGCCATCGCGCCGGGCAAGGCGCCGCTGTCGTCGATGAGTCCGACCATCGTCACCAAGGACGGCAAAGTGGTGATGGTGGTCGGCACGCCGGGTGGCAGCCGGATTATCACGGCCACCTTGCTGACCATGCTCAACGTCATCGACTACGGCATGGGCTTGCAGGAAGCGGTGGATGCGCCGCGTTTTCACCAGCAGTGGATGCCGGAAGAAACCAACCTCGAAGACTTCGCCGCCAGCCCGGACACGAAGAAGCTCCTCGAGAGCTGGGGCCACAAATTTGCCGGCCCGCAGGACGCCAACCATATCGCCGCGATTCTGGTCGGCGCGCCATCACTGGAGGGTAAGCCGGTAGGCAAAAACCGCTTCTACGGTTCCAACGATCCACGGCGCAACACCGGGTTGTCATTGGGTTACTGAGAGGCGTAAAAAGGGGGCGGGCGCACGTCCGCCCCTGTCTCAAGGATCGATCAAGGAAGGCCCACCATGACCACCGCATTACTGATCATCGACGTCCAACGCGCACTTTGCTCGGGCGAATACCAGTGCCACGACATCCAGCGCGTGATCGGCACCATCAACGACCTCAGCACCCGCGCCCGAAAGGCCGGGGTTCCGGTGGTGCTGATTCAGCATGAGGAAACGGACAGCCCGCTGGCCCACGGCGCTGAAGGCTGGCAACTGGCCGAAGGGCTTGAGACGTCCGCCAAAGATCTGCGCGTACGCAAAACCACCCCGGACTCGTTCTACCAGACCGACCTGCGCAAACTGCTGCCGAGCGAAGACTTTGAAAAACTGGTGATCTGCGGCCTGCAAACCGACTATTGCGTCAACGCTACCGTGCGCCAGGCCCATCAACTGGGCTACGACGTGGTGCTCGTGTCAGATGCACATTCCACCGTCGACAACGGCAACATGAGCGCCGAAGACATCATTGCCGAACACAACAAGGATCTGGCACACCTGACCGGTTCCGTGGCGCGGATCGATGTAAAACCTGCCGCCGATATCGTGTTCTGATCACAAATCCCTGTAGGAGTGAGCCTGCTCGCGATAGCGTTCTGTAAACCAAGGCATCATCGACTGACCGGGCTCCATCGCGAGCAGGCTCACTCCTACAGGGTGCTAGACCGAGGATTTCCTCAAGTCACAAACAAACCCCCACTAATCTCTCCCATCTACCCGCCGTTGGAGGTCTAGGTGCGGGTCGCCGACCAAATGAACTGCATCAAGTGCTGAGGATCCACCGGGGCATATTCGACGGGCAGCGCTATGCTGGTTCGAGCATCGATGTGAAAGCAGGGTGTTGAAATGACTATTCATGTATTAAGAGCCAATGCCACGCATCTGGACGCGGTGGCAAAATTGTTCGACGCCTATCGCGGTTTCTATGAACAACCGTCGAACCTTGAGCAATCGCGAGCGTTCATTGCCGAGCGCATGGCCGGCAACGAATCAGCGATTTTTCTTGCTCAGGATGAGAGCAGCGAGGCGTTGGGTTTCGTCCAGTTGTACCCGACCTTTTCGTCCATCGACGCTCACCGCACCTGGCTGCTCAGCGATCTGTTCACTGTGCCGGCCGCCCGTGGACATGGTGTTGGCAGATTGCTGATGAACACTGCACGCGATTTCGCCGTGGAGACAGGCGCGAAAAGTCTGGTGCTGGAAACAGCAACCGATAACTTCACCGCACAAGGTTTGTACGAGTCACTGGGGTATGTGAGGGATACGGGTTACTACACCTATCTCCTCGATTTACGGCAGGGCTGAGCAAATATTTTTGTCATTTTCCCGAATTCGGTCTTTCCCCAGACGGTCACTGTCTCTAGAATCCGCCCGGCTTTCGACATGAAGGCTCATTGCCATCATTTGGCATTGTTCATATAGGGACGGACATCATGCAATTCGGGAAAATTCTGGCGCTGGGCCTGGTGCTCGCGCTGGGCGGTTGTGCCAGTTTCACCAAAGACGAAGTGGCGCCGGTGACATTGCCTTCGATGGCCAACTACGCCAACAAGCCAAACGTCTATGTCGATTTCGACTTCTATCAGGGCGAGCCGAAAAGTGCTTCCGCTGTGGAAGTACCGCAAGCGCGCGATCAACTGAAGCCACAGCTACAAAAAATACTCGCTGATTCCGGCCTGTTCGGCCGTGTCACCCTGGATGAATTCCAGAAGCAGCCGGGCGATTACAGCCTGCGCCTGAAGATGTACAACCATCCGCCGAACGCCGGCTCCATGGTGTTGGCGTTCATCAGTGGTTTCAGCATGGGGGTGATCCCGGCCTATGGCACCGATCAGTACACCCTGAGCCTGGAAAGCGTGGATGGACAAGGGCAGGCCCTGCCCACCGCAAGCAATCACGACGCGGTCGGTACCTGGATCGGCATCTGGTTTATCCCGCTGATGGCCAACACACCAAAAGAGGCGGTGAATGACACGTTCACCCGTCAGGTCAATGCGCTGCTCAAACAAATGGTTGATAACAAGAACCTGAAGTACTCGGCACTCGAAAGCCCTACTCCACGGGCCTGAAGCCAAAAAAAGAGCCGCGATTGCGGCTCTTTTTTTGTCTGTTACTTCAATGCCTGGATGAACTGCGGGTCGCTGTACAGATCCTTCAGCAGATCGCGCAACATCGGGTTGTAAGCGTTGACCGCGTTGGGGATCGCAATAAAACCGAAGAAGCTACTGCTCCATTGGCTGCTGACATCCTTGGTCGCGTCGTACACGACATCGTTGCCGTTGAGCAAGGTGAAGCGCGCCGCAAGCTTGCCGGTACCCGTGCCCATTCCAGCGGTGAGTTCATTCTTCACCACCAGCACTTTCAGCTGACGCTGGGCTTGCGGATCGAGCAGGCCGGCCTTGCGCAATTCTTCGGTTATCGCGTCCTGAATGTGCGCCGGGATACTGCCGGACGGCGAACGGACAGGGTTGGCACGTACCACCAGCGAACCTTCACCGAATTCGGCGGTGACCTGAGGATTGCTGATCGCATGCAGTGGCGGAGTTTGCTTTAGCTTCTGGACGTTCTCAAAGCTCGGCTCGTAGCGGGTCATGGTCATGCCACAGCCTTGCAGCAACAGCGCCAACATCGGGATCAACAACAGCGACTTCTTCACGGCAGTTCCTTGCGTGGGAATAGAGGGGGGGCGAATTATGGGCAGAGTGCCATCATTGATCAACCGTCTTTATTATCCCCGCCAATAACCTCTCCATCTGCGTCAATTCCCAAGTGCTCAGCAAACTCACCGGATCGGTGCCATAACGCTGCCACGTCTCAAGCGCACCCTCATGGCCATTGGGGCTGCGGGCGTATTCACAGTGATGCAACCGTTCACCCTCAAAATCCAGCAGTAGATGCCAGCCTTCGATATCCACTGCGACCAGTCCGGCCTCGGAGGGTGTCTCGCAAAGTCTGAACGCAAGCACGCCCAGCGCAGCCTCGCGCAAACGCTGGCAAACCTCACGGGCGGTCAGCAATGAAGACATGTTCGAACTCGATGAGTGCAGGAGCGCGCCAGCATAATGCGCGAGTCGATCGGTGTCAGCGATCACTGGCCCGATCCCGGACAATTCCGTAACATCCGCAGCCCTCTTTTTCCGCAAAACATTGCGGCCACACTCTTCGGCCGCTCAGTCAGGTACACCATGAAACCGATTCGTCTGCGCGCCGATGTCCTGGCCGGACTCACCACCTCGTTTGCCCTGTTGCCCGAATGCATTGCGTTTGCGCTGGTGGCCCACCTCAATCCGCTGATGGGCCTGTACGGCGCCTTCATCATTTGTACGCTGACCGCGCTGTTCGGTGGCCGGCCTGGGATGGTCTCCGGTGCGGCGGGTTCGATGGCGGTGGTGATCGTCGCGCTGGTGGTGCAACACGGTGTGCAATACCTGCTGGCGACCGTGTTGCTGGGCGGTTTGATCATGATGGCGTTCGGGTTATTGCGTCTGGGCAAACTGGTGCGCATGGTGCCGCACCCGGTGATGCTCGGGTTCGTCAACGGTCTGGCGATTATTATTGCGCTGGCGCAACTGGAGCATTTCAAGAACGGTGAAGACTGGCTCAGCGGCACGCCGCTGTACCTGATGACCGGGCTGGTGCTACTGACCATGGCCATCGTCTATATCCTGCCGCGTCTGACCCGCGCGGTGCCGCCGGCACTGGTGGCGATTCTTGGCGTGGGTCTGCTGGTCTACCTGTTCGGCCTGCCGACCCGCACCCTTGGCGACATGGCGCACATTGCCGGCGGCTTGCCGACTTTCGCCTTGCCGGACATTCCGTGGACGTTGGAAACCCTCGGCATCATCGCGCCTTACGCGATTCTGATGGCGCTGGTCGGTCTGCTGGAAACCCTGCTGACCCTCAACCTCACCGACGAAATCACCGAAACCCGTGGCTACCCTGATCGCGAGTGCGTGGCGCTCGGCGCGGCAAACATGGTCTGCGGCGCATTCGGCGGCATGGGCGGTTGCGCAATGATCGGCCAGACCGTGATCAACCTGAGTTCCGGCGGGCGCGGGCGTCTGTCCGGCGTGGTGGCTGGCGTGCTGATTCTGCTGTTCATCCTGTTTCTGTCACCGCTGATCGAGCGTATTCCGCTGGCGGCGCTGGTGGGTGTGATGTTTGTAGTGTCGCAACAGACCTTCGCCTGGGCCTCGTTGCGCGTGGTGAACAAAGTGCCGCTCAACGATGTGCTGGTGATCATCGCTGTGACCACCATCACCGTGTTCACCGATCTGGCCACCGCTGTGCTGTGCGGCATCATCATCGCTGCGTTGAATTTTGCCTGGCAACAGGCGCGTGAACTGTATGCCGATGAGCATCTGGAAGCCGATGGCAGCAAGCTCTATCGGCTGCACGGCACGTTGTTCTTCGCCTCGACCACGCCGTTTCTCAACCGGTTCGACCCGGCCAATGACCCGGCGCGGGTGACGTTGGATTGCCGGCATCTGAGCTTTGTCGATTACTCGGCCATCGCCGCGCTGAAAACCTTGCGTGAACGCTATGAGAAGGCTGGCAAGCATTTGCAGGTGTTTCATCTGTCGGAACGTTGCAAGAAGTTGTTAAAACGCGCGGGCGTTGATCACGATTAAACGCCTTTGCAGTAGCAACCTAATTCCTGTGGGAGCTGGCTTGCCAGCGATGAGGTTGGATCAGTCGACATCGATGTCGATTGACCCTCCGCTATCGCTGGCAAGCCAGCTCCCACATTGGTTTTGTGTGTGGCCAGGTTTCAAATCGCCGGAAAGTCGATATCGGTCAGCGCCGCGTTGTTCAGGTAGTTGGTCAGCGACTGCACCGCCACCAGCGCTATCACCTCAATGATCTTCGTGTCATCGATCCCGGCAGCGCGGGCGGCGGCGATCTGCTCGTCGTTCAAGTGGCCGCGGCTTTGGGTGATTTGCTGGGCAAGGGCGGCGTAGGCGTTGAGTTCGCCCTGACGTGCCGCGAGGATGTCCTGCGCTGACAGCCCGGCCTTGCTTGCGAAGAAAGTGTGGGCCGACAGGCAGTAATCGCAACCGTTGACCTGGGACGTGGCGAGGTAAACCGCTTCTTTCTCCTTAGCGTTCAGCGAGGTTTTGCCAAGTATCGTCGAGGCTTGCAGGTAGGTTTCAAGGGCGACCGGTGCCTTGGCCAGTGTGCTGAACACGTTCGGCAGGAAGCCGATTTTCTTCTTCACGCCTTCCAGCGCTGGGCGGGTGGCGTCGGTGGCGGATTCGAGGCTGATAGCGTTGATGCGGCTCATGGTGATTCTCCGAAAGACGGGCGCGAAGTGCGCCGGCGATGGAGTTGATGTTAATCAGCGCGTCTGGTGCTTTGGCTGCGGATCGTCGAGGATATGCGACAGATCGTCCAGATATTCGCTCGGGAGTCGCCCATGGATCGCCTTTCCACCTTGCTCAGCCATTTCGCTGTACATGCCGGCACTTTTCACAGCGGCGACTTTTGCGGCGTCAGCGTTCATGAGGGCGAGCAGAATGGTCATGTGCATCTGTTGCAAGCTGGCGAGTTGCTGCTCAAACCGGGCAATCAGCGCGAGATCCGACTTGATGAGCCCGCACTGATTTTCTTTCCAAGACCCTTTGCCCATCGCATGGTGGCCGATGAGACCATGAAGACGAAACTGGTCTGCGCATCGCTGACGTTTGATGGCGGTTCGGGCAATGCTCTGGCAGCGGCGCTGCCGGATTATCTGGTGCTCAAACTCAGCGAAATCCCGGAATTGAACAGCACCCTGGAATGGCTGTTCAAGGAAGCTTTCGAAGGTCATTGCGGGCGCGTGGCGGTGATGGATCGGCTGTTCGAATTGCTGGTGATTCTGCTGTTGCGTCATCTCATCAGCCGTCGTGATCAACAACCGGGAATGATGGCCGGGCTGGCCGATCCACGCCTGTCTCGCGCCTTGAATCTGATGCATGAACACCCGGCGAAAGCGTGGAGCGTGGCCGATCTGGCGACAGCGGCCAACCTTTCACGTGCCGGGTTTGCCGAACAGTTTCGTCGCGTCGTCGGCCAGCCCCCGGCGGATTATCTGCTGAGCTGGCGGGTCAGCCTCGCGCAAAAACGCCTGCGCGAGGGCAAGCCGATTGCGCTGATCGCCGAAGAAGTCGGTTACGAAAGCCCTTCGGCGCTGGCCCGGGCATTTCGGCGCAAGACCGGGCTCAGTCCTCGGGAGTGGAAGGCAGGAGCCTGAGTTTTATTTGGCGAATTTCTTCGCTCCCGCCACACACAGAATTACCCCCAGCGTTACCGCGAGCATGCCGACGCTGACCTGTTCATGCAGCAACGTCGCCGCCAGTGCCAGGCCGAAAAACGGTTGCAGCAACTGCAGTTGCCCAACCGCCGCGATCCCGCCCTGCGCCAGTCCGCGATACCAGAACACAAACCCGATCAGCATGCTGAACAGCGACACATAAGCCAGGCACAGCCATGCCGACAGGCTGATGTGGTTGAACGAGGCGGGCGCCAGCCACAGGCTGAGCAGTGCCATCAGCGGCAGCGACAACACCAGCGCCCAGCAGATCACCTGCCAGCCACCAAGAGTGCGAGACAGTTTTGCGCCTTCGGCATAACCGAGGCCGCAGGCCAGAATCGCCGCGAGCATCAGCAAGTCACCAGTGGGCGAAGCGGTCAGCCCCTGCGACAAGGCGAACCCAACCACCAAAGCGCTACCCAGCACCGAAAAAAACCAGAACACCGCTCGCGGACGTTCACCGCCACGCAACACGCCAAAAATCGCCGTCGCCAGTGGCAGCAATCCTACAAACACAATCGAATGTGCCGACGTCACGTGTTGCAGCGCCAACGCCGTCAGCAATGGAAAACCCAGCACCACACCCATCGCGACGATGAACAACGACAGCCACTGGCCGCGCGCCGGACGCCGTTCACGAAACAGCCCTAACAGAATCACTGCCAGCACCCCGGCGATGGCCGCGCGCGCAACGGTGAGAAACACCGGGTCGAACTCCAGCACCGCCAAGCGCGTGGCAGGCAGCGAGCCGCTGAAGATCACCACGCCGATAAAGCCGTTGATCCAGCCGCTGGTTTTTTCGAGAGCCGGGTTTGTCAGGTTTGATGTCCGTTCCATACGAGGTCACGCTCAAAGGTGGGGTTGCGTTGCCGCCATCCTGCGGCCGAAAATCAGCACAATCAAAAAATTGTCATGGATACATCCCGACATGCCGCGCTCCCGCTATAAAACCCTTGTTGATGCCTATGCGGCGGACATTCGCTCTGGACGCCTGGCGCCCGGTACGCGACTGCCGACTCATCGAGAACTGGCAGCAAGGGAAGGGCTGGCGCTGGTCACCGCCTCGCGGGTGTACGCCGAGCTGGAGGCGATGGGCCTGGTCAGCGGCGAAACCGGGCGCGGCACGTTTGTGCGGGAAACCTCGTTGTCGCCAGGGCAGGGCATTGATCAGAAGGACGTGGCGGTCGGCATGATCGATCTCAATTTCAACTACCCGTCATTGCCCGGGCAGGCTGATCTGTTGCGTACGGCGTTGCGGCAATTGGCGTTGTCCGGGGACCTGGAATCGCTGCTGCGTTATCAACCCCACGCCGGCCGCCAGCATGAGCGCGCTTCGGTCGCGCGTCATTTGCTGAGCCGCGGCGTTAGCGTCGAGGCCGAGCAAGTGCTGATCGTCAACGGCGCCCAGCAAGGGCTGGCGGTTGCGTTGATGGCGCTGCTCAAACCGGGTGATGTGATTGCGGCGGATGCGCTGACCTATTCCGGGTTCAAAGTGCTGGCCGAAGCACTTCATCTGGAAGTGGTGGCAATCCCGATCAACGAGCAAGGGCCTGATCTGGCGGCGTTGGACAAACTCTGCCGCAGCCGCTCGGTGCGCGCCGTGTACAGCATGCCGACGTTGCACAATCCGCTGGGCTGGGTCATGCCTCTTGAGCAGCGCGAGCAACTGGTCTCGATTGCCCGTCGGCATGATCTGACGATTATCGAGGATGCGGCCTACGCCTTTCTGGCGGAAAACCCACCGCGAACGTTGGTCGACCTGGCACCGGAGCGCACGGTTTACGTGTCGGGACTTTCCAAGAATATCGCCACTGGTCTGCGCGTCGGTTTCATCGCGGCGCCTGCGCCCATGGTGCCTGCGCTGGAGCGCATCATCCGCGCCACCACCTGGAACACTCCCGGAATAATGACGGCGATTGCTTGCGGTTGGCTCGATGATGGCACCGTCACTCAGCTTGAGGAGCAAAAACGTAATGATGCGCGAGCCCGTCAGACAATGGCCGCCGAATTGCTCCACGGATTGCCCTGCATCACTCACCCGTCCTCGTACTTTTTGTGGCTGCCGCTGCCGGAAGACGTACGCGCCGACCAGATTGTCGTGGAGTTGATGCAGCAACAGATTTCAGTCACCACCGCCGAACCGTTTTCGGTGGCGACGCACGTACCGCATGCGATTAGGCTGGCGCTGGGGTCGGTGGACATGGAGGTATTGCGTCAGGCGTTGATCACTGTCAGAAAGGTCGCTGGTGCTTATCTGTAAAACACAAAGTGTTAGCCTTGCCTCAATTGCACGACACCGCTTGGATCGCCTGATGAAAAACACCGCTTCACTTTCCCTTGCCCTGATCCTCACTACCGGCCTGCTCAGCACCGCCGCCAACGCCGCAGGCGACCCTGAAGCAGGCGCGAAAATCTTTCCGCGTTTGTGTGGCGGCTGTCATCAAGTCGGCGAGTCCGCGCGTCCGGGGTTCGGCCCGCAACTCAACGGCATCATCGGCCGGCCAGCCGGGACCTCGGCGAACTACGTGTATTCCGATGCGATGAAGAATTCAGGAGTGACGTGGGATCACGAAACGCTGAAGGCTTACCTGAAAGATCCAAAAGGCGTGGTGCCGGGCACGCGGATGATTTTCTGGGGGCTGAGTGATGAGGAGAAACTCGAAAATCTGCTGGCGTATCTGCAGACGTTTCCGCAATAACAACCCGCTCGATCCCCTGCGGCAGCGCCTACAGGGCAATTGGGTTCATGGCCTGCTCGGCAAACCAGCGCATCACCAGTGTGCATTGCGGGTGCGATGCCGCCGAAGGCTGCGGACAAAGCGAATAAATCCCGCCAGTTCTTAACGGCTCACCAAACGGCACCACCAATATCCCGCGCTCGAGCGACTCCGCCGCCAGCGTCATGTCCGTCACTGCCACGCCCAATCCCCGCGCCGCCGCATCCAGCGCCAACTCATCGAGGTTGAACGGGATGTGCCGGTAATCCTCCAGCGGTTTGCCGTCATTCGCGGCCAGCCATTCGATCCATGCCTGGCGATCCGCCGAACGATGCAGCAAGGCAAAACGCAGCAACTCCTCTACCGAGCGCGGCGCGTTTGCCAGGTTGGGTGAACACACCGGCACCAGCGTTTCTTCGAACAGCGTCAGGCAATCCGGGTCGGTCGACGGCTGCGGCAGATAAAGAATGTAGGCGTCACTGTCATTGCCCGGTTCGACGACTTCGGTGGCGACGGTTTCAATCGCCAGCGACACCTCGGGATGGCTCAGATAAAAGTCGTTGAGTTTCGGCAGCAGCCAACGCACCGCCAGTGACACATGCATGCGGATGCGGAATGGGCGCTTCTGGGGGGCGAGGCGTTCTTCGAGGGTTTTCAATTGATCAAGGATGCTGCGGGCGCTGGCCAGCACTTGTTCGCCTTCCGGGGTCAGGCGCAGGCTGCGGCTGGTGCGGATGAACAGAGCGACATTGAAGTGGCTTTCCAGTTGCTGGATCTGTCGGCTCACGGCGCTTTGGGTCAGGCATAGCTTTTGCGCGGCGGTGGTGAAGCTGCCGCAACTGGCGACTTCTACGAGCGCCTGCATGGCTTGCAGTGAGGGAGCGTGGCGAATTTTATCCATGCGTTTTCAGAATGGCTCAATGATTTTATAGCGTTGGTCGGTCCGGCAAAGACCTTATAGATTCTAGCTCTGGCGGCGGACTTCTCCATCGGCGTATGCGATTCACGCATGAACGCCAGGCAGAAGCAAGGCGCAGAACGACAGTCGAATGAGGTGGTGCATGGAAAACGTATGTGGCTGGATCGCGCAGGCTGGCAGCTCGCCGGAGCGCGGTCGCCTGAGTGGTGCGCAAAAAGCCGACTGGCTGATCATCGGCGCCGGGATCACCGGCCTCAGTGCCGCGCATACCCTCGCCGAAATGCATCCTCAGGCGCGCATTGTGGTGGTTGATCGGCAGCGGGCAGCTCAAGGTGCTTCGGCGCGCAATTCGGGTTTTGTCGTGGCCCATGAACATCCTGCACAAAGCGAGTTGATCGGCGCTCAGGGTTTCGCCGGGTTTGAAGTCGACACAATGATTTCCCGTGCGGCCAGCGAAGAAGTGCGCCAGCGGATCGCTCGTCATGCGATCGACTGCGATTTTCGCGACAGCGGCTACTACTTCGCCGTTAACGACCGGGCCAAGCTCGACCATGTCGATGCCAAATTGGCGACGCTGCGCGCCCTCGGCGCCCGCGCAGAGTTTGTGCAAGGCGCGGCCCTTGCGCAGAAACTTGGCACTCGCCACTACGAAGCGGCGATCTGGTGCGGCCACGGCAACGCATTGCTGCAACCGGCCAAATATGTGAAAGGTTTGCTCAACGCATTGCCGGACACCATCACGGTTTACGAAAACACGGACATCACCGGTATCGAGCGCCTGAGCCAGGGACGGCTGCGCGCCCATACGATGGATGGCAGCATCGAAGCCAAACAGATTCTGGTCTGCCTGAACGCGTTCATTCCCCGGGTCGGCATTGCCGACAGTGCGACGTTCCCGATGGAACTCAGCGCCAGTCTCACGCGGCCGCTCAGCGATCAGGAATTTCAGGCCATCGGCGCGGTGGAGCCTTGGGGGGTGTTGTCGACCCGGCCCCTCGGCGCCACGGTGCGGCTGACTCCGGATCGCCGGGTGATGATCCGCAACACCGCCGAATACCGCACTCGCGATCTTTCCAACAGCGAACTCGCGCTACGCCGTCAGCACCATGTTCGCGGACTGCAACGGCGTTTTCCGTTCCTCGGCGAGCAAGACATTCAGTACACCTGGACCGGCCATTTGAGCGCGAGCCGCAGCGGCCAGGCGTATTTCGACCGGGTTGAAGAGGGCGTGTTTGCCGTGGCGGGCTGCAATGGTTCCGGCGTGGCGCGGGGGACGTTGTGGGGTCGGTTGTTGGCGGAGCTGGCCTCGGGCGTCGATTCGCCATTGCTGCAATCGGTGATGCAGCGGGCCGAGCCCGGTTGGCTACCGCCGCGCCCCTTCTTCGATATCGGTGCCATGCTTCGCATGCGCGTGGAGGCGGTCAGGGCCAGAACTGAAATCTGAATTTTCCGCATATCGCACAAGAACAAAAGCCACTCAACACAGGTGATAGAACATGCGCATCCATCCACTTTCTCTGACGGTCGTACTCGCGGCTACATCGGTATCCGTTTATGCCGAAGAAACCATCAACATCTCCAACTGGAATAGCTACATCGCCCCGGACACGTTGGCCAACTTCACCCAGGCTACCGGCATCAAGACCACTTACGACATCCATGACAGTAACGAAGTGCTGGAGTCGAAGTTGATGACCGGCAATACCGGTTATGACGTGGTCAGTCCGTCGAACCACTTTCTCTCGCGCCTGATCAAGGCCGGAGCGATCCAGAAACTGGACAAGGCGCAGCTGCCGAACTGGAAAAACCTCGATCCGTTGTTGATGCAGAAACTTGAAGTCAACGACCCCGGCAATCAATACGGCTATCCCTACATGTGGGGCACCGCCGGCATTGGTTACAACGTCGAGAAGATCAAGGCGATTTTCGGCAACACTGATATCACCCGCTCGTGGAAGATGTTGTTCGATGAAGAGAACATCAAAAAACTCAGTCAGTGTGGTGTGGCATTCATTGATAACCCGACCCAAGTGCTGCCGATCACCCTCAACTATCTGGGCCTGCCACCGCATAGTCACGAACCGGATGATTACAAAAAGGCTGAGCAGGCCTTACTGAAAATCCGTCCGTACATTCAGTACTTTCACGCTTCGAAATACATCAGCGATCTGGCCAACGGCAACGTCTGCGCGGTAATCGGCTTCAACGGCGATATCGTCCAGGCTGCGGCGAGTGCCAAAGAAGCGAAGAACGGCATCGATATCGCTTACTCGATCCCGGACGAAGGCACGACGTTGTGGTTCGACATGATGGTCATGCCAAAAAGCGCGCCCCATGAGAAGAACGGCTACGCCTACATGAACTACCTGCTCGAACCCAAGGTAATCGCCAACATCAGCAACAGCATCCACTACGCCAACCCTAACGCGGCGGCCAGTGAGTTCCTTAACCCGGACGTGAAGGGCGATTCGGCGATTTATCCGCCGAAAGCGGTGATGGAAAAGTTGTTCACCGTGGAAGAACTGCCGGCGAAGATTGCGCGGCTGACGACGCGGTTGTGGACCAAACTCAAAACCAACACCTGACGGTCCCTGAGCTGCCGAAGGCTCTGGCCGCGATCGGACGATCTTTTGACTTTGTTTTTTTAAATCAAGATCAAAACATCGTCCGATCGCGGCCCGAGCCTGCGGCAGCTCCAGGGGGGCGGCGCTGTACGTTAAACGCTGCTAGCCACCTGATTACGACCCGCAGCTTTCGCCTGATACAGCTGCTGATCGGCACGTTTGATCAGCGCTGTCTGGTTGTTGTCCGCCGGATCCGCCAGGCCGACGCCGATGCTCACCGTCACCTGACCGATGGCAAGGAAGTTCGCATCGGCAACCGCTGAGCGAATCTTCTCGGCGACCACTTCCGGGGTATCCGGTTGGGCGATTTCCGGCAGCAGTACGGCGAACTCTTCACCGCCGTAGCGCGCCACGAAGTCGGTGGTGCGCAGGTTGGTTTGAATCAACTGCGCCAACTGTTGCAGTACATCATCACCCACCGCGTGACCGTGAGTGTCATTGATGCGTTTGAAGTGGTCGGCGTCGATCAGCAGCAGGGCAAAAGGGCGCCCCGTGCGCCGGGACAGCAGGCTGTATTCTGTGAGTTTTTCGTCGAAGCGACGGCGGTTGTAGACGCCGGTCAAGGCATCGTGAGTCGCCAGACTCAACAGTTCTGCGTTCGCCTGCATGAGCGCGGCGGTGCGTTGCGCCACGGTGGCCTCAAGCGAAGCATTGGCTTCTTGCAGTTCGCGTTCCTTGCCGAGCAGCGATTGCGTCATCGCATCAATCGACTGACCGAGCTGAGCAATCTCCCGCACCGGATGCTGAAGCGGGAAGTGCGCGCCGGGCTGATTGTTCTGAACCTGCCTGGCCGAGCGGACGAGTTGTTCGATCGGACGGCTCAGGTACAGCGCCAGGTAATACCCCACCAAGGCGAATACCACCGCTGCGAACACGCCCAGGAACAGCAATTTGTAGAGCAGCAGGCGCGCCGGTTGCAGCGCGGTTTCCAGTGGCTGACGGACGGCAATCGACCACGACAGCGCGGTGCCCGATGGCGTGGGTACGGTCACCATGCTGGTCAGATAGCCGTTACCCACCGACCAGCCCGGCAACGCCGAATCACCAGCCGCCAGTTGCTGGCCCATCATTGCTTCCGGGTACAGCACCTTGCCGTCGTGATCGATGATCAGTGCCTCGATATCCGGCGAGGAGTTTTTATGTGAAAACGCTGCCGATTCGACAATACGTGTCACCCAACTCCAGTGCGCGTGTGCGCCCAGCACACCGATCGCCTGACCTTCGGCGTCATGAATCGGTGCGGCAAAATCGATGAAACGCAACGGCTCGCCATTGGGCGTACCCGGCAACAACTTGGCCAGCAGCACGGCTTCATGGGGATCGCCGGTGTATTCGCCGCGCAATCCGGACTGAAACCAGGGGCGCGCTTGTACAGATTGACCAACCAGCAAACCATTCACCGCTTGATGCACCTGGCCTTTGGCATCGGTCACACCCATCCACGCATACTCGTTGCGGGCCTGGGTGCGCAGTTGCATCGACTTCAGTATCGCCGGGTTATCCAGATCGCCACGCTCCAGATGTGGCGCCCGGCTGAGCATATAAACCTCAAGCTGCCGTTCACGTAACTGCTCGCCCAGTAGCGTCGCCGCCGACCGTGCGGTATTCAACAGCGCATTGCCGCTGGCCTGTTTCATCTGTTCGGTGGCGATATGCCCGACATAGAAGCCCACGCTCAATAGCGTCAGCAGGGACAAACCGGCGAACCACAGGGTCAGGTGGCTGCGCAGACTGGCTTTGAGCATGGGCGATGTCTGTCTTTATTTGAGTGGCGCCATGGTATGCGACATTGTCGATGGGCTGCCAGCGACGTAGTTCATGAAACGCGTCGAAACTGCGGGTGCAAAAAAGCCCGGCTGATCAGGCCGGGCTTTTCAGGGGGACTGCGGTAGAGCTATTGATTCATGCGACGCGGCGTTCGATCAGACGATCGGAGCCATCTTCGGCAACACGGCGCTCTTGCAGACGATCCGAACCACCTTCGGCAACACGGCGTTCGATCAGACGATCAGAGCCACCTTCGGCAACACGGCGTTCTTGCAGACGATCAGAGCCACCTTCGGCAACACGGCGTTCTTGCAGACGATCAGAGCCACCTTCAGCAACGCGGCGTTCGATCAGACGATCGGAGCCACCTTCGGCAACGCGGCGTTCGATCAGACGATCGGAGCCACCTTCGGCAACGCGGCGTTCGATCAGACGATCAGCGCCACCTTCGGCAACACGGCGTTCGATCAGACGATCCGAACCACCCTCAGCCACACGACTTTCAATCAACCGATCCGAGCCGCCTTCAGCGACCATGGTGTGAGTCGGGGTTGCGGCAAAAGCGTTAACTGCGAAAACCGAGAAAGCGATGCTGAGAAGGGTTTGGCGTTTCATGATCGTGTGCTCCGGGGTGTTGTTGGTTGGTATGGAGCCGATCTTACGCCGCGGATTTTTTATGAGAACTTCATTGACGTGATGGTGACTATCGACGCCAGCAATGTTTGCCCGAACGCCGGATTACGGGGCCGTCGCGCGAACGCAAAGCTCACCGGTGGCGCGGGTCAAGGCCAGCTCATGCAACGCATCGTGGGTCAGACCCGTGCGCGCCTTCGCCAGCCAGACCGGGCAAATCGGGTCATGGCGATAAGGCAAGAAGTCGGCGTATTGCGCAAGCAACCGGGTTTGCAGCTCATCCAGACGCGGGCGGATCTGCTTGCCCAGATCAGGACGCTGCGTGTCGGGTGCGGCGCCCGCTGCTTGCCACTGCGCGAGCAAACCGTATTGCACCAGTTTGTTGGCCTCCATTTGTGCGGCGATCAATTGCGCTACAGCTTCCGGGTCGAGCTTGCGCTCGGCGGCCAGCGTGCGGGCATTGGCGATGACTTGCGCCTCGCGGGGGCTGTCCTGGATCGGCTTGCCGCTGTCCCATTTGGTCAACGCGACGAGATCGCCGATGTTCAGGCGTTCGTTCAGTGTTTCCAGCAACGGTTTCAGCGCCTCAGGTGCTGGAGCGGGCGAGGCGGCTTGAGCGGTGCAGGCGAACAAAGCAAGAAGGGTGCTGGTCAGTAGTTTTCGAGAGTGGGGCATGAACAGAGCCTCAATGGCTGAGATTGTAATGGGCTGTTGTTTACCACAGCTACGAACGGTCACCTACAGATCCATGGCCGTCACTCAGACGATGAACGCAACAATCAACACCCACCTGAAATGTTAATTGCACCCTGTCCCCAACTCACCGAAGCTATCCTTCATAAGCCCTCCCGCCGTCGAGATGGACCTCTATTCAATGCAAACCCCCAGCGTCACCAAACCCCTCTGGCACACCTACCTGCTGTTCCTGGCGCCGATGGTGCTGTCCAACTTTCTGCAATCGATGTCGGGCACGGTCAACAGCATCTACATCGGCCAGATGCTTGGCACCCAGGCGCTGGCGGCGGTATCGGGGATGTTTCCCGTGGTGTTCTTTTTCATCGCCCTGGTGATTGGCCTCGGCGCGGGTGCCGGGGTGTTGATCGGTCAGGCGTGGGGCGCGCGCGAGCCGCACTTGGTCAAGGCGATTGCAGGGGCGACGCTGTTGCTGGGGGGATCGATCGGTTTGGTGGCGGCGGTGTTGGGCAGTGTGTTCGCGCGACAGGCGCTGACGGGGTTGGGGACGCCGGCGGATGTTCTGGACGATGCGGTGGCCTATGCCCATGTGATGATGTGGATTCTGCCGTCTCTGCTGGTGTTCGTGCTGTTCACGCAGTTGCTGCGCGGGGTAAGCGATACGCTGTCGCCGTTGCTGGCGCTGGTGGTGTCGACGTGCGTCGGGCTGGCACTGACGCCGGCACTGATTCGCGGCTGGTTTGGCCTGCCGCAACTGGGGATTCAGAGCGCGGCGTATGCGGGGCTCGCGGGTAACCTGGCGGCGATGGCGTGGCTTTCGTGGCGGCTGATTCGCAAGGGTCATCCGCTGGCGCCGGACCGGGAGTTTTTTGCGGCGCTGCGCTTCGACGGCGCGATTCTTGGCAAGGTGCTGCGCATCGGCCTGCCGACCGGCGTGCAGATGATTGTCTTGTCACTTTCAGAGCTGGTGATTCTGGCCCTGGTCAACCAGCACGGCTCGCAAGCGACAGCGGCGTATGGCGCGGTGACGCAGATCGTCAACTATGTGCAGTTCCCGGCGCTGTCGATTGCGATCACCGCTTCTATCCTCGGGGCGCAGGCCATCGGGGCAGGGAGGCTGGAACGGATGGGGCCGATTCTGCGCACCGGTCTGTTGATCAATGTGTGCCTCACTGGCGGCCTGATCGTGCTGGGCTATCTGTTGTCGCACTGGTTGCTCGGCCTGTTCCTGACCGAAGAATCGACCCGGGCGATGGCCGAGCATCTACTGCACATCATGTTGTGGAGTCTGTTGGTGTTCGGCTTCCAGGCGATCATCGGCGGGATCATGCGCGCCAGCGGCACGGTGTTGGTGCCGGTGGTGATTGCGATCATTTGTGTAGTCGGGGTGCAGTTGCCGGCTGCGTATTGGCTGGATGGCCAGTATGGTTTGCAGGGTGTGTGGATGGCGTTTCCGGTGGCGTATCTCGGGATGCTGGTGTTGCAGACTCTGTATTACAAACTGGTCTGGCAGCATCAGAAGATCGAGCGGCTGGTCTAGCGCCTGGCGTAACCGCCGGTTGTTTGCTTAAGTCAACCAAGTCCCTCGACGGCAGCGCTGCCCGGAGAAATTCCATGTCGATCCGATTGCTGCTGGCTGTCGCGTTTTACCTGTGCGCCACCCCGGCCGTGCAGGCTGTCGAGTACAACCGCGTCAACACCACCGCCAGCCAGATCAGTTTCACCTATAACCAGATGGGCTCGCGGATGTATGGCACCTTCGGCAAGTTCGATGCGACGCTGGACTTTGACACCGATAACCTCGCCAGCGCCCGCACCACGTTGCGCATCGACCTCAGCAGCATCGACGCCGGCAGTGAAGACGCCAACACTGAATTGGTGAAACCGGCGTGGTTCGACACGCAGCAATTCCCAGTGGCGCTATTCGAATCCAGTCATTTCACGCAAGTGGCCGAAAACCGCTACCTGGTCGCCGGCCAGCTCACTCTCAAAGGCATCACCCGTGAGGTGCAAGTGCCGGTGGAGTTGAAGCCGGACAGCGCCATCGGCATTTTCGACGGTGAGTTGCTGCTCAAACGCGACGAGTTTGGCCTCGGCGCGGGGGAGTGGGCGGACACGGTGGTGTCCAAGGACATCGCCATCAAGTTTCGGGTCGTGGCGCCCCAGCAGTGACTTCAGGTCATGCGCAGGATCAATGGCTGCCGAACAACTGGCGGATGAGATTCGGTGTGCTGCCGGTCCAGCGCTTGAAGGAGCGCCGGAAGTTCGCCGGATCACTGAAGCTCAGGTAATCGGCCACTTCCTCGTTGCTCAGCCCTTTGACCTGATACAGGTACAGCGCGACATGCTTGCGCACCAGATCCACTTGTTGTTGGAACCCGGTGTCGTGTTTTTGCAGTTTGCGTTTGAGGGTGGCCGGGCTCATGGCGAATGCCTGCGCGGCTTGTTCCAGACTCGGCGGCTGGCGAACTTGATCTTGCAAGTGGCGGTACAGGCAATCGGTGAAGCTTTCGGCAAACCCCAGTTGCTCGATCTGCCGCACGGCTTCCTGGCGGGCGACCTGGCCGGCAGTCGCCGAGGCGTCGGGCCAGGGCCGGGCGAGAAACTCGCGGGGAATGCGCATCAAATCCAGCGGGCGTTTGAACTGAGTCTGCTCGCCCAGATGCACCCAATATTGTTCGACGTAACGCGGCTCGGCATGGCTGAAACTGCATTCCCATGGCAGACGTTCGCCGCTGAGCCACTGACTCATGGCCACCAGTGACGTCATGCCCGCTTCCAGCAAAAACCGCCATTGTTCGCCGGCACCGCAACTGTCCAGCCAATAGACGTACGCAAAGCGCTCATCCAGCAGCAGGCGCGGCGTCATCAGCGGACTGAGCAGGGCTTGTTGCTGGACCAGCGTATCGAGCGCCTGATGCAGGTTTTGCGCGTGACGCAAGGCGTGGCTGGCGGCGCCGTAGTGACCGGGCAGCAAGCGCTGGCCGAAGAGGAAGCTGCTGTCATCGGCGTCGAGCAAGCGGCGGCTGTTGTCGATCAGGCCGAGAAACTGCTGCGGGCTGAGGCGCGTCTGACCGGCCAGAATGTCTTCGTGGAACAGGCCTGTACCGCGCAAAAGACGATGGCTGTCGATATCGCGAGACAGGGCCAGATCGATCAATGTCGCGGGTTGGTAATGCCCGGGGATGAAGCGACTGTCGGCTTCGTACCAAGTGGATTTAACGGTCATGGTCGGCCTCAGGCGCTTTTGGCTAAGGGCGACTTGGCGCGGGCCAGTGCCAGGTTTAGGCGTTTGAGCAGCACTTCGGGCGTCTCGTCCAGGGCCATGACCGCCGCCGTGCTGGCCGCCAGTTGCAGGCGTTCGCCATGCTGTCGGGTCTTGTGCGCCAGGGCGTGTACGGCGGCTTGCAGCTCTTGCGCGAGCAGTTGCGCCTGACGCTCGCCGGTGTTTGGCAGCAACACCACAAAGCGATCACCGGCCAATCGGCAGAGCAAATCCTGACGGCGCAGATTGAGCAGCAGCAAATGGCTGAGGGCCTGCAACACCGCGTCCCCCTCGGCATGTCCGTAGGCCTGATTGATCGCGGCAAAGTTGTCCAGATCCAGCACCAGCAATGACAGCGGTTGCTGGTGCGCGATGCTCTCGCCAAGGCTGTCGGCCAGTTGCCGCTTGAGATAGTCGGCACCGCCCAGCGGGGTGAGCTTGTCGAACAGCCGATGCTCGCGGAACAGCCGCTCGCGTTTTTCCATTTGCGCGCTGATCGCCAGTTGTTCGCGGTGCCAGTGATAGATGCCGATGGTCAGCAGAATCATGCCCACCGGCATCGGCCCCGACTCCAGCCAGTGATCCCAGGTGATGCTGTCAGGCAGGCGGATGAATTCGTCGAGGCTGTCGATCCACCAGGAAAAGAAGATGCAGCTCAGGCCCAGCGCCAGATAATTGGTCACGCGCCCGGCCGGACGGCTTTTCAGTACCAGCCCCAGCCAGACCAGTGCCAACAGCGCCGAGCCGCCTTCGCCGATGATGTCCAGCCAGACCCATTCACTGAATGACTTCAGGTCGCCGCAGGCCAGATGCAGAAGCAGACCGAGGTTGGCCGCCAGCAGCAGTGCAGCGAGTTTCCAACGGTGAGGTTTGAGCACTGAGAACATGGCCGCGATCCTTTGGCGAAGAAGCAATGCGCGTCAGCACAGCAGATGTTTGTGACAGCCGGGTGACGGCGTGGGGAGGTCGAATCAGCTCATCGGCCAGTGCAATATTTCTTCAAGAACACCACGTCCCCTGTAGGAGTGAGCCTGCTCGCGATAGCGTCAAGTCAGCCAATATTAATGGTGACTGGAAAAACGCAATCGCGAGCAGGCTCACTCCTAAAAGTGCCGTGGTGAGTGGAAGAGGTCATTTCAGCTCATTTGCACAGACAAACCGCAGCAAATGCCCGGTTTACAAGGCTCGACCGTCAACCCTGTCACAGAAGCGTCATCCGCCGCCCCTAGCTTGCCCTCTCAGTTGCCGGGCCGTTTGCCTGGCCTGACCGGACTCTTTGGGGGAGAACAATCATGTACCAGCGCAGCAGTCATCCGCGCAGCGGCACCGTCGGGCTTTTCAGTTTCGCCCTGACCGCATTGGCCATGGCGATGGCCAGTGAGCGCCTGCACGCCGCCGACGCCACCGCCAATGTCGAGCACGTCGAAGTCGTCGGCCAGGCCGCCAGCATTGACTCGGCGCTCAAGCAGCAGCGCCGCTCCGACAGCATCGAAAGCGTGGTGCATGCCGACGGCGTGGCGCAGTTGCCGGACGAAAACGTCGCTGAAGCGGCGCAGCGTTTGCCGGGCATCAGCGTTGAACGTGATCAGGGTGAAGGACGTTTTGTCAGCGTGCGCGGCCTGGGGCCGGACCTGAACAGCGTGACCATCAACGGCACGCTGGTGCCGTCGCCGGAAAGCGAGCGCCGCGCCGTAGCCCTCGATGTGTTGCCCTCGGAGCTGGTGCAGTCGCTGTCAGTTATCAAAACCCTGACCCCGGACATGGACGCCAATTCGCTGGGTGGCACGGTCGACGTCAGAAGCCTCTCGGCCTTCGATCACAAAGGCCTGTTCTATACCGGCGGCACCGAAGCCAGCTACGACAAGAACAGCCACCAGACCAGCCCGAAATTTTCCGGCGCAATCAGTGACCGTTTCAGCCTCGGTGACGGCATCGACAACTTCGGTGTGGCTGCCGCGCTGAGCTGGCAAAAGCGCGATTTCGGTTCCGACAACGTCGAAACCGGCGGCGCCTGGGATTTCCAGCGCGGTGCGCAATTGGAAGAGTTCGAACAGCGTGACTACGACATCAGCCGCGAACGCACCGGCGGCGGTCTGAACTTCGATTACAAGCCCGACGACCTGAGCAGCTATTACCTGCGCACCCTCTACAGCCGCTACAAGGACAGCGAAACCCGCAACTCCACCAGCATCGAATTCGCCGAGCCGCAAGCCGCCGGTGTACTGGGCGATGCCGAAGGCTCACGCAAGCTCAAGCAGCGCGAAGAAACCCAGGAAATTCAGTCCTACGTGTTCGGCGGCGAGCGCATGTTCGGTCTGTGGACCCTCAGCGGCCAGGCCGGTTACAGCCGCTCCAGCGAAGACAGCCCCGGCCACATCGCCAATGCGGCGTTCGCGGGCAATGACGATTTCAGCGACAGCGGTTTCTACAGCAACGACAAGCCACGGCCGATCATTGGCCAAGGCTTCTACGACGCCAACAACTTCAGCCTCGACAAGGTCGACTGGGAAAAGCAGAACACCAAGGACACCGAGAAAAATCTGCGCCTGGATCTGGCCCGTGACTATGACTTGAGCGGCTATGCGTCTCAGGTCAAGTTCGGCGGCAAAGTCAGCCGCCGCAACAAGGACAACGACCTCGACGCCTGGGTCTACGAGGACTTCGATGACCTCGGCTTTAGCGACGATCAACTCAACCTCAGCCGCTTCGCCAAGGGCTCGGTGGATTACCGTCTCGGCCAGTTCGGGCCGGGCATCAGCGGCAGCGCGATCAAGAACCTGATCGGCGGGCTCAACCGCGACGACTTCTATGACGAGACCGAATCGACCGTCAACGACTTCAAGATGCGTGAGGACATCAACGCCGGCTACCTGATGAACACGATCGACATCGACGACTGGCGCTTCATCGCAGGTCTGCGTTACGAGGGCACCGAGTTCGAAGCCAAAGGCACTGGCGCCACTGACGGCGACTTCGAGGCCACCGAAACCAAGCGTCGTTACCACCACTGGCTGCCGGGCCTGCACGCGCGCTATCAACTGGACAAAAACACCCAGGTTCGCGCGGCGTGGACCAAATCCGTGGTGCGCCCGACCTTCGGTCAACTGGCGCCGGGTTTTGTCATTGATGACGACGAGGCAACGTTCGGCAACCCGGACCTCAAACCGCTGGAGTCGAGCAACCTCGACCTCGGTATCGAACACTACATGGGGCATGCCGGTACGGTGTCGGCGTTCGTGTTCTACAAAGACATCAAGAACTTCGTCTACAACACCGACCTGGCCGGCACGGGCGCCTGGACCGATTTCTCCGAAGCGAACACCTTTGCCAACGGCGACAGCGCCAAACTCTATGGCCTGGAGTTGGCCTACTCACAGAAATTCGACTGGCTGCCGGCGCCGTGGAACGGCCTGCTGCTGGGTGCCAACACCACCTTCAGCCGCTCTGACGCCGAGATCGAAGGCTTCGACGCGGCCAGCGGGCGCAACCGCAAACGCAGCATTGATCTGCCGAGCCAGTCCGACACCGTGGGCAACCTGATGCTCGGCTGGGAGAACGACAAGGTCAGCCTGCGCCTGTCGGCGAACTACAAATCCGACTACCTCTACGAATTGGCCTCGATTAACGACAAGGCCCACGACCTGCACGTCGATGCGCAAACCTTTGTCGATTTCAGCGCGCGCTATTCGCTGAGCAAAAACCTGCAACTGAGCTTCGAGGCGCAAAACCTCACTGACGAGCCGTACTTCGTATCCACCGGCCACCGCTCCTACAACGGCCAGTACGAAGAGTACGGCCCGACCTACAAGCTCGGCCTGACCTTCACCCACTTCTAAGCCTCGGAGGGCGGCCGGGTGCCGCCGTCGATCCATGCACGACAAGGATTCTGCCGGTTCATGAGTATTTCTCTGCGACATAAAAATTGGCTGTTGGGCGCACTGATCGCGCTGGCTGCCGGCCAGACGCTGGCCGCCACACCAAGCCTGACGCTCACCCCTTGGGCGCCGAAACTGAAGCTTGAAGAACTGAGTTTTTTACCGGGTGACCTGCGCCTGGGCGTCAGTCCCGTCAACGGCCTGTTGTTACTCGATGACCAAGGCGCGGAACTGGCGCACCTGAAGGGTTCTTTCAGCAGTCTGGACAGCCGCGCCGATGATCGCCGGGTGTGGGTGGCCAGCCTCGACAACGCCAACCAGCAGGCACTGGTGGTCGGACTTGATCCGGCCAAGCGCACCTGGGGCACGCCGCTGCATTTGCCCGCGCGGGATTTTGCGGTCAACGGCGTGTGCCTGTATCGCGATGACGCCGACAACTTGTTCGTGTTTCTGGTGGGCGAGGAGGGCAAGGGCGAGCAATGGCTGGTGGGCAAGGGCGCGAAGCTGAACGCGGAGGCGCAACGGGTGCGCGGTTTGCCGCTGCCACCGTCGGCGAAGTTCTGCCGGGTCGATGACGCCGCGCATCAACTGGTGGTCAACGAAGAGAATGTCGGCTGGTGGGCTTACCCGGCGCAGGCTGAAGGCGATGTAACGCGTTCGCCAGTGGCCATGCGCGAACCGTTCGGCCAGATCAAAGGTGAGGCGGGTGCCGTCGCGCTGGTGCCTGGCGGCATTGTCGGCCTCGATCCGAAAGCTGCGCAATTGCATCTGTTTCAGCAACAGGGTGAGCGCTGGACGGTGCAGGCAACGTTGCCTGTGCCTGGCCTTAAAGAACCGGAAAACCTCGCCCTGCGCGAAACCGTCAAAGGCCTGCAAGTGTTGATCCGCGACGATGATGATGGCCGTGTCTATCAAGGCGACCTCGACTGGCGCGCGACACCGTTGGCATTGCCGCCAGTGCTGCCGAGCGTCGCGGCGCAAGTGCAGAGCGACCCGGTGGCACGCCAGGGCGATGCGGCGGACGATCCGGCGATCTGGGTGCATCCGCAGCAGCCATCCCTCAGCCGCGTGCTCGGCACCAACAAGAAGCAAGGTCTGCTGGTGTATGACCTGCAAGGCAAATTGGTGCAGGAGTTGCCGGTCGGGCGTTTGAACAACGTCGACGTGCGACCGAACTTCAAACTCGGCGAGCAGACCGTCGATCTGGCGGTGGCCAGCCATCGCGATCACAACAGCCTCAGCCTGTTCGCCATCGACCGCCGCAGTGGCGAGTTGCGCGACATCGGCGAAGTGCCAACGCCACTCAAAGACATCTACGGCATTTGCCTGTTCCAGCCCGCCAGCGGCGAGATCTACGCGATCGCCAACGACAAGGACGGCACCTTCCTGCAATACCGCCTCGCTGCGCCGAACGGCAAGGTGCAGGGTGAGTTGGTGCGCCAGTTCAAAGTCGACAGCCAGCCCGAAGGGTGTGTCGCCGACGACCAGCGTCAGCGCCTGTTTCTCGGTGAAGAGGACGTCGGCGTCTGGGCCGTGGATGCCCGCGCCGATCAGCCTGCGACCCTCGCCAGTGTGATCAAGGTCGGTGGCCCGTTGCATGCCGATGTCGAAGGTCTGGCGCTGTATCAGAGCGCGGCGCGCGACTATCTGGTGGTGTCCAGCCAGGGCAACGACAGCTATCTGCTGCTGGATGCCGAACCGCCATTCGCCGTGCGCGGTGCGTTCCGGGTTGGCCTCAACGCGGATGCAGGGATAGACGGTGCCTCGGAAACCGACGGTCTGGAAGTCACTTCAGCCAACCTCGGCGGGCCGTGGGGCAAAGGCTTGCTGGTGGTGCAGGACGGCCGCAAGCGTATGCCCGAGCAAAGTCAGAACTTCAAGTTCGTGCCGTGGGATGACGTCACCCAGGCGCTGAAGTTGCCCTGATCTGTCATCAATCGGTCATTTGTTTTCCATCGAATAGCGACGCGGTCGACGTCTCTGGCGACGACCGCCATTGCCCACAAGGAGTTTCACCATGCAGGCCACACTCGAACACATGACAATCTGGGGGCTGATCAGCGATGCGAGCCTGTTGGTCAAGGCCGTGATGCTGATTCTGCTGCTGGCGTCGATGCTCAGTTGGTATCTGATCGTGCTGCGCAGTCGCGTGCTGCAACAACGCGAGCGACGCCTGAATGATTTCGTCCAGCGTTTCCGCCACACCCCGGAGTTGTTGCCGCTGTATCGCGAGTCGGCGCAGGTGGCGGTGGCCGAGGCCGGGATCGAGCCGATTTTCAATGCCGGATTTGCCGAGTTCAATCACCTGAACCGGCACGCTGACGGCAACGCCGATGCGGTGCAGGAAGGCGTGGAACGCGCGCTGCACGTCGCCATCAGCGAGCAGGAAGTGCAACTGGAAAAGGGTTTGCAGTTTCTCGCCACGGTCGGTTCGGTCAGCCCTTACATCGGTCTGTTCGGCACCGTGTGGGGGATCATGAATTCGTTTCTTGGTTTGTCTCAGGTGCAGCAAGCGACGCTGTCGACGGTGGCGCCGGGCATTGCCGAAGCGTTGATCGCCACGGCCATCGGCCTGTTCGCGGCGATCCCGGCGGTCATCGCCTACAACCGCTTTTCGGCACGCAGCCAGACTTTGCTCACCCGCTACTACGCCTTTGGCAACGAGCTGCAAGTGCGCCTGCATCGGCAATTGCACGGCTCGCCGTTGAACCTCGCCGCTGCGGCTTGAAAGGAGAAACACGATGCTAGTCAGGCCGCAACGCAAGCACGGGCCAAAGGCCGAAATGAACGTGGTGCCGTACATCGACGTGATGCTGGTACTGCTGGTGATTTTCATGGTCACCGCGCCAGTGCTCACGCAGGGCGTGAAGGTCGAGCTGCCGAAGATCGCCAGCGAAGCCCTGGCTACCGACACGCGCCAGCAAATCCTGACGTTGTCGATGAAAGCCGAGGGTGGTTATTACTGGAATCTGGGCGGCGAACTCGACACCCAACATCAGACCGACAGTGCCGTGGCCCTTGATGAAATGCGCGCCAAGGTCGAGCAGATCGTCGCGCAGCGTGCTGACACGCAGGTGTACATCCGCGCCGACAAGGACGCCGGTTACGGCAGTGTTGTGGCGGCCATGGCGGCGTTGCAACAGGGTGGTGTCACTAACCTCGGGCTGGTGACCGAGGCCCCGCAATGACGGCGATGATCATGCACAGTCCTGCAACGATTTCAGCGCCGATGCCGCGCAACCCTTTCTGGCAACACAGCCTCGCGGCGACGCTGGCGGTGGCCTTGCACGTCGTGGTGCTGGTGCTGCTGATCAACGCCTGGTCGCCGCCGATCCCGCAGGTTCCGCCACCTCGGGTGCTGACCACGCAATTAGTGATGGTGGCACCGCCCGTCGCGCAACCTCCCGCGCCTGAACCGACGCCTGCACCGGTCATAGAGCCGGTCGCGGCGGCGCCGGTCGAACCCGTCAAGCCAAAGGTCGAGCCAGCACCGCAAACGCAAAAAATCGAACAAGCGGCCTTGGCGCGCAAGCGAGTGGAAGAGCGCAAACGCGAGCAACTGGCCGAGCAACAACGCGAGCAAGCGCGCAAGCGTGAAGACGACGCCGCCCGACAACGTCTGGCGCAGCAACAGGCTGCGCAGCAACAGGCCGCCCAGGCTCAACAGCAGGCGCAGCAGGCCGAACGTGCGCGCCAGCAAGCGCTGGCCGACAGCCGCCAATACCTGCCGCTGAGCAAAGAAGCGCCGGAATATCCGGAGCGGGCACTGGATAAAAACATCGAAGGTGATTGCTCCGTGGAATACACGGTCAACCCGCAAGGCCGGGTCGAAAACCCCAAGGTGCTGGACGGCTGCCATCCATTGTTTATTCGCCCATCGATGGCCGCGGCGCAAACCTTCCGTTATCAGCCGCGGATCATCGACGGCGTCGCCGTGTCAGTGCCGGCGGTGCGCAATACCTTTCACTATCGGATCAAGTGAGCGTGTTCAATCAGCACGAATATAGGCCACGAGGCGCACAAGGTATGATGTCGCGGTTTTCCGCCGGAGGTCGCTCGCCATGCCACGCATCACCCACTACAAAACCCCATGCCCCGAAGGCGTCAACAGCCAGATTCTGCAGATGGTCGTCGACTACCTGACCGACATCAGCGCCGTGGGCCTTGGCCCGAGCAATCTGCTGTACAACGTCTATCAGTACGCGGTCGGCTATGAGGTGCATCTGTATCTGGAAGCGTTGAATGGCGAGAAGGGTACTGATGTGGAATTGCTGGTTGCCACCGATGACGACGACCCGGAGCAAGTCGTCGGTTTCCTTTTGTACCTGCCGGTGCAGGGCGATTGGGAGGCGTGCAGCGTCGCTTACATGGCCGTGCGCGAAGGGCATCGGCGTCAGGGCGTGGCGCGGGCAATGATCAGTGAAATGGTCGGGCGTTATCCCCACGCCGAACTGGCCTGCACTGTCGGCAAAGTCCCGTATTTCGAGGCACTGGGCTTTGAGGTGATCGGCCAGCGCGAGACGCAAGTGCTGATGAGTACGCGGCATTACCGCAGCAACGGCTTGCATGGGTTCATCGACACCATGCCGATCTACCGTTCGCTGGAGGTGCAGCAGATCCACACCTATCTGCTACAGAAAAACGGCAAGCGCGCCATGCTCGATGCCGAGAAGCAGCGCGACAGGCATCTCGATCAAACCACCCGTCACACCGAGGAATTTGTCCGCCAACGGCTGACCGTTCACTGATCAGCCATAGGCATCCCGAAAGCCCTTGTTGCGAGTCCGGCAGCAGGGGCTTTTTTGTGGCCGCAGTGTTCAGGCAAGTTTCACGTTCATGGTGATCCGCGCCGTGAACACGTGTTTGCCCTCGGTATCGTGAATGTCCACGGTGACGATCTTGTCGCCTTCGCTCTGCCAATCGACGCCGTCGCCAGTGGCCACGGCCGTCACATCGGTTTTCGCCTTGGCCAGGTATTCCACGGTCATGCCCTTGGGAATCCAGCGGGCGCCGGCTGGGATCGAGACGTCAGTCATCATCCCGGCCGCGAGTTCCGCCGCATTGCACATGGCGATCGCATGCACGGTGCCCAAATGATTGGTGATCTCGCGGCGAAACGGCACTTGCACTGTCGCGGCATTCGCGCGCAACTCGGTCACCAGCGGGTTGATGCTGCTGAAGTACGGTGCAACCTGGCAGGCCATCTGGCTGAAGGCCTGAGGGCCTGCGCTATTGAACATGCTGAGAAACTGGCTCATGGAGAAACCTCAATGGAAGCGTTTTACGGAATTATGTTCCGTTACAGAATATCGTTCTGTAACGGAACGGTATTCTGTCTGTGGGAAATCTGTCAACCTAGGCGCGTTTTTGCCATAGGCACGGCGTGCCTTTTCAACTCCATATTTCAGGCTTGAGCCGCATGGACACCGCAGATTTACTTGAACGCAGCTACCCGGGCCGCCGGGCCGAACTCAAGCGCGATATTTTTCGCAAGGCCCTGAGCCTGTTCAACGAGCAGGGCATCGAAGCCACCACCATCGACATGATCCGCGCCGAATGCGATACCAGCGTCGGTGCGATCTACCACCATTTCGGCAACAAGGAAGGCCTGGTGGCGGCGCTGTTCTTTACCGCCCTTGAAGATCAGGCGCGCCTGCGTGACGCCTATCTGGACGCGGCAAACACCACGGAAGAAGGCGTGCAGGCGCTGGTGTTCAGCTATGTCGATTGGGTCGAGCGCCAACCGGAATGGGCGCGGTTTCAGTATCACGCGCGGTTTGCCGTGACCAAGGGCCCGTTCAAGGCAGAATTGGCCGAGCGCAACAAGACGCGCAATGTGCGTCTGCGTGAGTGGCTGGCCGAGTCCGGGCGCGCCGCTGAACTCAAGGCGCTGCCTGCCGAACTGTTGCCGTCGCTGATCATCGGCCAGGCCGACAGTTATTGCCGAGCCTGGTTGGCAGGAAGGGTGAAGGGCAGTCCAACGGCGTATCGCGAGTTGCTGGCGCAAGCGGCGTGGCAGTCTATTCGCAGTGACAACGAACCTTAGCGCTGATTTACGCAGACAAAAAAAGAGCCGCAAAGCTCTTTGATGGGGAGGAAGTGGAGCCCGTAAGGCTCAAGCGCCGGGGGGCTCAAGTAGCAATAGTCGCGCGGGCGGCCGCTCTTTCAACCAGCGCAATGATCGTTGCGAAAAGCTCGTCGCTGGCTTCTTCGGCGCTGATTTCGCGGTTGGCTGCCGCATGGGAAAGCGCTTCGGCGGCGCCGAGCATCGCCCGCAGTCCCGCTTGGGTGATCTGCCCGCCATTGGCAAAAGGCGCAAGGACGCTCCGACACTTTTCAAGGAAGATCGCCTCGTACTCACGCTTGATCTTCTCAAGTTCCGGAGTGCTGGCCAGCGCGGCAATCACCCCGGGAATTTCGTTGCCTTGCAGCAATACGCAATCGACATACGCACTTGCGATCACTGACGCGGTGCCGACCAACGACGGCTCGCAGTTAGCAATAGCGGCATCCATCACCACGGTCTGACGGGCATCGAAATCCCGGTACAGCGCCGCCAGCAATCCTGCACGCGTGACGAAGTGGTCGTAGACCACCGGCTTGGTCACGCCAGCCTTCTCGGCCAAGTAACCGAGGGTCAGGGCATCGGTGCCTTCGACTCGGATGATCTGCCAGGCAACGTCGAGCAACTGGCGCAGGCGGTCTTCACGGGACAGACGCCGGCGCGGTTGGGCGGGGGAATTCTCTTCGGACATTTCGTGGGTTGACATCGCTATATACCAAACGTAACTTACTTTCCGTAACTTACCAAGAGTATATAAGCCTTGGTCTGTCTTCACCAACAGGAGATTTCCCATGCACGCATTGATTGTTATCGCGCATCACGATCCTCGCTCATTGACTCATGGCGTGGCGGCGCAGATCGCCGAAGGCCTGACACTGGCTGATCCAGCCAACACCTTCGAATTCGCCGACCTATACGCTGAAGGCTTCGAACCCCGCTTCGGCGCTTCGGATTTTGCCGTGCATCACCGCGAGGCTCAGCCGCCTGCAGATGTGCTGGCCGAACAGACACGCATTGATCGCGCCGACACATTGGTGCTGGTGTACCCGGTGTATTGGTGGTCGATGCCGGCGCTGCTCAAGGGCTGGATCGACCGGGTTTTCAGCAATGGCTGGGCGTTTGATTTCGGCGGCGACCTCAGCCATGTGAAGCTGCTTCAGCGCATGCGCGTGCATCTGGTCCAACTCGCCGGGGCGGATGCGCGCACCTATGAGCGTCATGGCTATGGCGCGGCGATGAAGGCGCAGATCGAACACGGGATTTTCGATTACTGCGGGGCGACGGTGCTGACTTCGACGTTGCTGCCGGAGTCGGAGTTGCGTGATCCCGGGCAGCAACTGAATGTCGCCCGAGAACTCGGCACCCAAATGGCCAAGTAACCTCTGTAAAAGCTGCCGAAGGCTCGGGCCTGCGGCAGCTTTTACAGGGGATATTGTTGTGTCAGTGAGTGCGTTGGAAAACCAGGGCCTTCAGGCCGCTTTCGGGATCTATGTCAGGAAATTCCGGCGGGTTCTCCAACCGCTGCTCGAAGCGCAGACTCGGCGCTTCCTGCGTCACGCCATCAATCAAGAAGTCTGAACCGAACGCCGGATCATTCATGCACGCCAGCACCACACCGTCAGCGGTCAGCAGTTCCGGCAAACGGCGCAGCACGCGCTGGTAATCCTTGGTCAGCAGAAAACTGCCTTTCTGGAACGACGGCGGGTCGATGATCACCAGGTCATACGGGCCGCTGTTGATCACCTTGCCCCAGGACTTGAACAGGTCGTGGCCAAGGAAGCTGACTTTGCTCAGGTCATGCCCGTTCAACCGATGATTGTCGCGTCCACGGCTCAACGCTGCGCGCGACATGTCCAGGTTGACCACATGGCTGGCGCCCCCCTCGATAGCCGCCACGGAAAAACCGCAGGTGTAGGCAAACAGGTTCAGCACGCGCTTGCCGTCTGCCTGTTCGCGCACCCAATTGCGCCCGTAACGCATGTCGAGAAACAGCCCGGCGTTCTGCTTGCGACCGAGATCGACGCGGTATTGCAAGCCGCCTTCGACGACGGTCATTTCGTCGATCTCTTCACCGACCAGCCATTGTGCGGTGCTCTGCGGCAGGTAACGGTGCTGAATCAACAAGGTATGCGCGCCGGCCTGTTGCCACTCATTCGAACCACTGATGTCCAGCAGCAAGCGCTTGAGGTCTTCAAGCTGTTCAGGCGCCGGCTCCTTGAACAACGACACCAGCACCACGCCTTGCAGCCAGTCCACGGTCAACTGCTCCAGCCCCGGCCAGCAACGTCCGCGACCGTGGAACAGGCGGCGGGTCTCGCTCGGTGCCGCCGCGAGCGCGGGCAGCAAATGGGCGTGGAGGGTGGCGAGGGCTTCAGGGTTCATCGGTCACGGTCGGCAAGCAAAAGGGCGGGCATTTTAACCACAATTACGCCCTCGCGAACGCCTGTCGCCAATGGACAAAAACGACTATTCGGAAAACACCTGTATCAAAAATGAATTTCTGCAGAACCCGCCGCTCATACCAGATAAGCAGCGGATTCAAGCCGCTAAATCGTTAATGCAATTCAGGGAGTGCAGTTCCATGTGCCCAACACCGACGGCGGACACGCACCTTCCTGACGGATTGATTCTGGTGGTTGAGGATGATCCGTTGATTCTGGAGTTTCTCTGCGAAATTCTTCAGGAGGAAGGTTTCAGGGTTGCGCCGCAGACCAGTGCTGACGCCGCATCACAATATTTGGAGGAGCATGCGCCGGAAGTGGCGTTGCTGCTGACCGATATCACCATGCCCGGCACCCTCAATGGTGCGGATCTGGCCAATCTGGTTGGCGACCGCTGGCCGGACAAACCGGTGATGGTCATGTCCGGCTATGAAACGCCGGAGACGTCCGGGGTCAAGTACCCCGTGGCGTTTATCAAAAAGCCCTGGGCCATCGGTCAATTGCTCGACTGCGTGGTAGGTGCGCTGAAGTCCAAGGCGCCGCTTCTGCACTGAAGCACTGGGTTCGTCGGTCAGGCAGATGCTACATTGCCCGGCCAACCTGACTGCCATTGCCAGAGGATGCGACCCTTTGTCTGCTCACGATTGTGTTTTTGACCGCGCGTTCGGCGCGTTCCTGTTCGACATGGACGGCACCGTCCTCAATTCCATCGCCGCCGCCGAGCGGATCTGGTCAGCCTGGGCCGTGCGGCATGGCGTGGACGTCGAATCGTTTTTGCCGACCATTCATGGCGCGCGGGCCATCGACACCATCAATCGCCTGAACTTGCCGGGAGTGAATGCCGAAGAACAAGCGGCGTTCATCACCGAGGCGGAAATCGGCGACGTTGAAGGCATTGTCGAGATTCCCGGTGCGGCAGCGTTTCTCAAGCGCCTGCCCAACGAGCGCTGGGCCATGGTCACTTCGGCGCCGCGGGATCTGGCCTTGCGGCGGATGGCAGCGGCGGGCATTCCCGAGCCTGCGGTGATGATCACTGCCGAGGATGTGAAGGCCGGCAAACCCGATCCGTCCGGTTATATTCTGGCCGCCAAACGCCTGGGACTTGAGCCGCGCGACTGCCTGATTTTCGAAGACGCTACTGTCGGCATCCAGGCCGCCGAAGCCGCCGGCGCGCCGCTGATGATCATCACCACGACGCACCAGCATCCACTCGAAACGTCGCATGCGACATTGGCCAGTTACGAGGCGATCTGCGTCAAAGTCGACAGTGCCGGTCAGCTTCACCTGCACAAGGCCTGACACACCACGATTGCTGTGGGGTAGATCGTGACCGACGATCAGGCCCCACGGCGCCCGCGCCAACTCGGGCTATCCTAGGCTCAGCCTTTTTGTGCCTGCGGAGCCTCATGATGATCAACCTGGCCACTGCCCACCTGTTCGCTGATTACAAATCCTGGGCCAATCAACGCCTGTTCGACAGCCTCCAAGCACTGCCTCCTGAGGAAATCACCAAGGAGCGCAAAACGATCTTCAAGAACCTGATCGGCACCTTGAACCACATCTACGTGGTTGACCGCATCTGGCAGGCGCACCTTGAGGGGCGAGACCATGGCTTTCAGTCTTCCCATGATCTGGTGCACGCCGATCTCGGCGAATTGCGCCAGGCCCAGCAGGACGTCGATCGCTGGTATAGCACCTGGAGCCAGCAACAGACCGAGGCTTCACTCAATCGCGAGATCGATTTCAAGTTCGTCTCCGGCGACGGCGGCAGCATGAACGCCGGGGCGATTTTCCTGCATGTGATCAACCACAACAGCTATCACCGTGGCTGGGTGATCCAGATGTATTTCGAGATTCCGCAGATGCCGCCGATGACCGATCTGCCGGTGTATCTGCGCGAGGTCGACCCGAATTTCAAAGCGTTCAGTGCGCCTCCAGCGGCAGCGGAGCCGACATGTGATGGGCAATCAGCGAGCGCAACCAACGTTCCGCAGGGTCGTTGTCGTTAACACCGTTCCAGACCATCGACAGCTCCGAGGGGACGATGTCGAACGGCGGGTCGTCGGCACGCAAACCCTTGCTGCCTTCAACCAGTGCACACGCCGCAAAGTCCGGCACGGTGGCGAGCATGTCGGTGCCGGCGAGAATCGCCCGTAACCCGGCGAATTGCGGCACCGCCAGCACCACGCGACGGCTGCGATTGACCCGCGCCAGATCGTTGTCGATGGCCCCGCCCAGGTCCCCGGAAAACGACACCAGCGCATGCGGGCGCTCGCAGTAATCGTCGAGGGTCAGCGCACCGGGACGGTCGTCGGCACGGAGGATCTTGCAGCGTAAATCGCGCAGCTTTTTCCGCTTGGCGTTGGCCGGCAGTTCGGTGGTGTAACTGACGCCCACGGAGATTTCCCCGGTGGCGAGCATTGACGACATCAACAGAAAATTCACCCGGCGGATCACCACCACCACGTTCGGTGCTTCTTCGCGCAGCTGTTTGAGCAGCGGCGGCAGCAGGCCGAATTCCGCGTCGTCGGACAGACCGATGCGAAACACGTCACGGCTGGCCAGCGGGTCGAAATCCTTGGCGCGGCTGACGGCACCCGAGATGGTGTCCATCGCCGGTTGCAGCTCCTTGAGGATCGCCAGCGCCCGTTGCGTGGGTTCGAGGGTGCGGCCGTTGCGCACCAGCAGCGGATCGTCGAACAGATCGCGCAGACGGGCGAGGGAAGCGCTGACCGCCGGTTGGCCGAGGAACAGTTTTTCCCCGGCGCGGGTCAGGTTCTTTTCGAACATCAGCGTTTCGAAAATCACCAACAGGTTCATGTCGACGCGGCGCAGGTCGTTACGGTTCATGCCCAAAGCCTCCGATGTGCGGATTCTTCAGTGTAGTGAAACCAGTCATTCCTGAAGTCAGGGGGCGGTGCCTGTCAGCACTTTGCGAAACGTCTCCACCAACGGCCGCAAATTGATCCGGTGCCACGCCGCCCACAGCGGAGTAGTAAACGCCAGCCACGGCACCTCGCGCAGCACCACCCCCGGTGGGGCGTTATGGCTCAAACCCTTCTGGATCATGGCAATCCCCAACCCCGACGCCACCAGCCCCAGCGCGGTAAACGGCTCGGTCGCCTGCATCCGCACATCCGGGGTAAAGCCTGCACGGATGCACGCGCTGACGAACTCATCGCTCGCATCCTGCCTTGGCTGCACGCCGATCCATTCCTGATCGGCCAGATCCTCTGGACTCAATGAGACCTTGCCAGCTAACGGATGCTGTTCCGGCAACGCCAACAGCATCGGATCATCGAGTACCTGAAATCCGAGCAGATCCGGATCGTCATCGGTCGGCGGCTCACTCACCAAGGCAATATCGAGACTACGCTGTCGCAAGCCTTCCAGTTGCTCGGCGGAACTGAGGTTGTACAGCGCGACATGTACGTTCGGCCGTTCCACCCGCAGCACGCGAAGGGCATTGGGCAGGACGCCGGCGTGCATGGCGTTTTCGATGTAGCCGATGCACAACCCGCCTTCTTCGCCCCGGCCCAGTCGCTTGCCGAGGGATTCCAGGCGATTGGCGTGGGTCAGCAGGGCGCGGGTTTCAGCGAGGAAGGTCTGGCCATCGCGGGTCAGACGAATGCGTTGCTGGCTGCGCTCGAACAGCGTCAGGCCCAGGCGCTCTTCGAGCTGGGCGATCTGCCGGCTCAGCGGTGACTGGGAAATATGCAACCGCTCGGCAGCACGGCCGACGTGCTCTTCCTCGGCGACGGCGACGAAGTAGCGCAATTGGCGAATGTCGATCATGTCAGACCTCTAGGGACTCAAGTACTGCGCATTATGTCTTGGACGGTCTCGGTGTCGCAATCTAGGATCTGCTCAACGGTCACGCAGACCACGCAACGAATGAGGACAATCCAATGAGCTTGAAAGACAAACTGCCCGGCCAACTGGGCTTCGGCACCGCCCCACTGGGCAACATGTTCCGCGCCATCCCCGAAGCAGAAGCGCAGGCCACCGTGCATGCCGCGTGGGATGCCGGTGTGCGCTACTTCGACACCGCGCCGTTCTACGGCTCGGGTTTGTCGGAGATCCGCCTCGGTGAAGCACTGAAACAATACAAGCGCGACGACTATGTGCTGAGCAGCAAGGTCGGCCGGGTGATTCTCGATGAAGTCGAAGACGCCGCTGCCCGCGATCTGGGCGAGAAGAGCGGGGTGTTCGAACACGGTCGCCCGAACAAGATCGTCAACGACTACAGCGCCGACGCAACCCTGCGTTCAATCGAGGACAGCCTCAAACGCCTGCAAACCGACCGTCTCGACATCGTCTGGGTGCACGACATTGCTCAGGACTTCTACGGCGATCAATGGCTGGAATATTTCAATCAGGCCCGCACCGGCGCGTTCAAAGTGCTGACCCGTTTGCGTGAAGAAGGCGTGATCAAGGGCTGGGGCCTGGGCGTGAACAAGGTCGAGCCGTGCGAGTTGACGCTGGATCTGACCGAGGCGCAGCCGGACGGTTTCCTGCTCGCGGGGCGCTACACGCTGCTCGACCACGAACGTCCATTGCAACGCCTGATGGAGGCGGCGCTGGCGCAAAACGTTGAGATTGTCGTTGGCGGCCCTTACAGCTCAGGAATCCTGGCCGGCGGTGCGCACTTCGAATACCAGAAGGCCAACCCTGAAATCGTCGCCCGGGTTGAACAGATCAAACGCATCGCTGCGGCTTACAACGTCGATGTGAAAGCCGCTGCCCTGCAATTTTCGCTGGCTCATCCAGCGGTTGCAGCGGTGATTCCCGGTGCGAGCAAACCGGGTCGCATCGCCGAAGACGTGGCCGCACTGTCGGCGACCATTCCTGCTGGTTTCTGGCAGGCCATGCGTGACGCGCAACTGGTGTCCGAACGTGCACCATTGCCAATCGATGAGGTGAAAGCATGAAGATTGATCTGAGTGGAAAACTCGCCATTGTCAGCGGCAGCACCGCTGGTATCGGTTTGGGCATCAGCCAGTCGCTGGCTGAATCCGGCGCTACGGTGGTAGTGATCGGCCGCGACACGGCCAAGGTCGAGCAGGCACTGGCGAGCATTCGTCAGAAGGTGCCTGGCGCCCAGTTGCGCGGTTTGACGGCGGATCTGGGCACCGCCGAAGGCGCGGAGAAACTCTTCGCCGCAGAACCGAAAGCCGACATTCTGGTGAATAACCTCGGCATCTTTAATGACGTCGACTTCTTCGACGCGCCGGACAGCGAGTGGGCGCGCTTCTATGAGGTCAACGTGATTTCCGGTGTGCGTCTGTCGCGGCATTATGTGCCGGCGATGGTCGAGCAGGGCTGGGGCCGGGTGATTTTCCTGTCTTCGGAATCCGGGGTGGCGACGCCGGCCGACATGATCAATTATGGCGTGACCAAAAGCGCCAATCTGGCGGTGTCCCATGGCTTGGCCAAACGTCTGGCTGGCACTGGCGTGACGGTCAATGCGATTCTGCCGGGGCCGACCTTCACCGATGGCCTGGAGGAGATGCTCAAGGACGCCGCTGCCGAGTCCGGTCGCAACCTGCGCGATGAGGCCGATGCCTTTGTGCGCAAGGCGCGTCCGACCTCGATCATCCAGCGCGTGGCCGATGTCGAAGAGGTCGCACATCTGGTGACCTACATCGCTTCACCGCTGTCCTCGGCCACGACCGGCGCCGCTTTGCGGGTCGACGGTGGTGTGGTCGACAGCCTGACAATCTGAATTCCTTACGAGAGACGTTTTTATGGCAACTGCATCCGCAACCATCGATATCCCGGCTTCGGCCGATCAGGTCTGGCAATTGATCGGCGGCTTCAACACGCTGCCGGACTGGCTGCCGTTCATTCCCAACAGCGAACTCAGCGACGGCGGGCGTGTACGCACCCTGCAAACCGCCGATGGTGCCGTGGTGATTGAACGTCTGCAAACGTTCGACAACGCCGCCAGGACCTACAGCTATTCGATTGAACAGGCACCGTTCCCGGCCACCGACTACCTGGCGACGATCAAGGTTGAAGCCCAAGGGCAGGGGGCACGGGTCACGTGGTCGGGGCGTTTCACCGCCAAAGGCGTGAGCGATGAGGAAGTGGTGGCGTTGTTCAGCGGCATCTACCAGGGCGGTCTAGAGGCACTGCGGGCCAATTACCCGGCCTGAAGAACGCCACAATCCAATGTAGGAGCGAGCCTGCTCGCGATGGCGCATGGTCAGTCGATATCTTCTTTGACTGATACACCGTTATCGCGAGCAGGCTCACTCCTACAGGGATTGCATTCCAAGGAGCGGTCAGGTGTTGGCGATCAGGCTCTGCCGACAATCCAGCACCAGTTTCGCCCCACCCAAGTCACTGCTGCGCACTTCCAGGCTGAAGCCGTGCAAGCTGACAATCGCCGCGACAATCGACAATCCCAGGCCAAAACCACCTTGCGGCTGCCCGCCCTCGGCACGATAGAAACGCTGGAATACGGCCTCGCGTTCGGCTTCGGGAATCCCCGGGCCTGAGTCGTGTACTTCAATCCGCGTGTGCCCGGCATCATTCACTCCACGCAAAATCACCGTGCCGCCGGCGGGCGTGAATTTGATCGAGTTGCTCAGCAGATTCGCCAAGGCCTCGAACAACAACGCCCGATCACCATTGAGCGGCGGCAAGGTCTCCGGCATGTTCAGTTCGAAGCGCAGCTCGCCTTCCTCGGCCAGCGGCAGGTAAAACTCGTGAAGTTCTTCGAGCAGCAACACGGGGTCCAGTTCGACAAACCCTGAACGGCGCTGACGATCCTCCAGCTCGGAAATCCGCAACAAACCCCGAAACCGCGCCATCAGCGTATCCGCCTCGGCCAGCACCAGATCCAGTTGCGCGGCTTCCTGCGAACCTTCACCGGCCTGTTGCTGCATGCGATATAACTGCGCGCGCAAGCGAGTCAGCGGGGTACGCAGATCATGGGCGATGTTGTCGCAGACGCCTTTGACCTCATTCATCAGGCGCTCGATGCGCTCCAGCATCGCGTTGACGATGGCGGCGAGCATGTCCAGTTCATCGCGGCGGTTGGATAGCGGCAAACGCTGGGTCAGGTCGCCGGCCACAATGGCTTGCGCTCTGTCCTGAATCGCACGAATGCGCCGCAACGGGCGGCGCCGCAGCAGATGCCAACCGGCGATCCCCGGAAGAATGGTCAGCGACACGCCCCAGAACAACGCATGCAAAATGATCCGCGTCACGGCGAACAGCGAGCCGTTATCGCGCAGCAGCACCAGCCAGCGACCATCGCGGGTTTGCGTCGCGACGGCATCGCAGCTGTCGGCGGGCAGGGTCGGATCATCGGAGTCGGCGCATTCGGAAAGCATGTGGATCTTGCCGTCCAGCGGCAGGCCTTCCGGCAGTTGTTGCAAGGCGCCGCCGAGGTAGCGGTCCTCAGCGTCGAACAGACCGTAAGCGTCGATGCCGCGAATATCGAAGGTCATGCTCGCGGCGAGCGCTTCATCGAGTTGCTGGCCGCGAAAGTGCGAAAACAGGTGCTGACGTTGCATCAGCGAATGTTTGGCGAGGTTGTCGAGGTAGCCGGAAACCTCGTAGTACATGACCCCCATGAGGATCGCGCTCCACGCCACGAACAGCGAACTGTACAGCGCCAGCAAGCGGCTGCTGGAGGAGCGCCAGCCGTCAGACGGGTTCGGCAATGACATAACCCGAGCCCCGTACCGTGCGGATCAGCGGAACGTTGCCCGCCGCGTCTATCTTCTTGCGCAAACGGCCGATGTGCACGTCGATCAGGTTGGTGCCGGGGTCGAAGTGATAACCCCAGACTTCTTCGAAAATCATCATCCGCGACAGAATCTGTCCGCTGTTGCGCATCAGGAATTCCAGCAATTTGTATTCGGTCGGCAGCAGCGTCAGCACCTGCTCGGCGCGGCGTGCTTCGTGGCTGATCAGATCCAGCTCAAGATCCGCCACCCGCAACGTCGTCGCTTGAGTGGCGCCGCTGTTCTGCCGGCGCAGCAACACTTCGACCCGCGCGGCCATCTCGTCGGTGGCAAAGGGTTTGGTCAGGTAATCGTCGCCACCGGCACGCAAGCCGCGCACGCGCTCGTCGACATCGGAGAGGGCGCTGATCATCAGGATCGGCGTCGCCACGCCCATGGTGCGCAGGGTGGTGACGATGGCCAGACCATCGAGCTCCGGCAACATGCGGTCGAGGGTAATCAGGTCGTAGTTGCCGCTCACGGCACGGTCGAGGCCTTCGCGGCCATTGTCGACCCAATCCACGTCGAGGCCGTGGCTGCTGAGTTCGGCGACGATTTCCCGGGCGGTCACGGCGTCGTCTTCGATGGTCAATATGCGAGTCATAGGGCAGGCCTTGATCGGTTCAAACGGAATGGCAGCATTTTGCCAAGAATTTTCCGCGACGCTTTAAATTAACTTTCATCTTCGGGCTATGGCACACGCAAATGTCGACGCCTGCTGCAATCGATGCCAATGCATAAAACCCGCTGAAATCGGCTGCACTTTGCAAATTGCAACGTCCTAAGAAGTTCATCTTTTATAACTGGTTGAAATTTAATGACTTATTAATTCTTGGCGACTGGCACGGTCACTGCAATTCATGTTTCGACGAGTTGTAACACCATTTTTCATGCCTGGAGCACTACAACAATGAATAGATCCTCTGATGGGTTTTATCCTGCCTACGAAGGAGAGTCGAGCAACGTCTCAGGCGTGTCCTGGGGGGCGATCTTCGCCGGTGCGGCGGCGGCTGCAGCACTGTCGATGATTTTGGTGCTGCTCGGCTTCGGTTTGGGATTCTCTGCGGTTTCACCATGGGCCGGTGAGGGCATCAGCGCCAAGGGCTTGGGTATTACGACGATTGTCTGGCTGGCGGCGACGCAAATCATTGCTTCCGGTCTGGGTGGCTATATTGCCGGTCGCCTGCGAGTGAAATGGGCGAACATGCACGGTGACGAAGTGTATTTCCGCGACACCGCTCATGGGTTCCTGGCGTGGTGCGTGGCCACACTGGTGACCGCGATTCTGGTGGTCGGTTCGGTCAGCAGCGTGATCAGCGGTGGCGTTCAGGCCGGTGCCAGTGTGGTCGGTGGTGCAGCAAGCGCTGTGACCCAGGCAGCCGGTTCCGCAGCGGCGAACACTGACAGCAACCAGTACGGTTATTACATCGATAACCTGTTTCGCGATGACCGTCCGGCGTCTGTCAGTGATGACGCCGCCCATGGTGCAGTAGCGCGAATCTTTACCCAAAGCCTGGCCAACGGTCAGCTCAGCGCCGAAGACCGCACCTACCTCGCGCAACTGGTAGCGCAACGTACCAACCTGAGTCAGGCGGACGCTGAGCGTCGTGTCGACGAAGTGTATGCCCGCACCCAGAAAGCCATCGCCGACGCCAAGCTGAAAGCCCAACAAGCTGCCGACACCGCCGCCAAAGTCGCAGCCTTGACCTCGCTGTGGATGTTCATCGCGCTGCTGGCCGGTGCCTTCTTCGCCAGTCTCGCGGCAACCTACGGCGGTCGTCGTCGGGATGCGGTCGAGTACGTTGAAGTCGATACCTACACCACTACCACCACTGTGCCTCCAGTCCGTTAAAAAGGGAGAATCACCATGCGCTCATTACTGCTGTTTTTCCTCGGCATACCGATCCCGATCATTATTCTGATCGCCCTGTTCGTGCACTGATTGCTCTATTGGGGCTTTTGCCTCGGCCGCTACCACCCTCGGGTGGTAGCGGCTTTTTGCTTTCTGCGGGGCCAGCGGCGAGAATCGCCGGCGGCAACGGGTCGGCCGTTGCTCGCACGTTTAAGGATGAATGAGTTGAACAAGCGGGAAATCAAGCGGCAACTAATCGAGATGCTCGACGCCGGCCGGTCCAAGACTGAAACCTTCAACGCGCTGTCCGGTGGCAAGGTCAAGGATCGAGTGTTGGCGGCGTGGATCGGGGGGCGCCCGGACCCGACCCTTAGAAAACGACATTCAGGCAAAGTGACCTTCCTGGTGGTGCTGACGGGCATTCTGGGGCTGATCGGTATGCTGGCTGGATTTGTTCAAATCAACGATGGTGGCATCGCTATGGCTTTGGCCATGATGCTGATTATCGGCGTCATTCCGCTGTTGTTTGCGTGGGGCTTCTACAAGGGGATCGCGGTGGTTTACACGATCTATGTCACTTTCACGATCAGCCAGGTTCCGCGCATGTTTGTAGGCTACAGCGAAGAGCCGGTGTCGACTGTGCTCGGCGTGGTTTTCACGCTGGCTATGATGTTCTACGCCGCCTGGGTCAAATCGCTGCTGTTCCCGGATCTCGCCTTGATTGGCGCGAAAAAGATCAAAGGCCAGTTCGTTTTCTCCAACTGATCGTTTAACAATCCGGCTGTTTCACTGGCCTGGATCAATATTTCCGTTAGCGCTATCACCTAACGTAAATGTTCCAGGCCTTTGCTGAGGTATGAACTACAGTGCTTCTCGCGCACCTTGTTGCGCTGACGAAGTACCCGCGTCGACGCTCCAATCACAGTCATAAACGCGTCGACGAGGTGTAGTGCAGCAAGGAGCTGACACAACCTCAACTGAATCTTCACGGATGAACACCGCAATGCACTGCCTAGAACGAACCTTCGATATCCAGCCCTTGGCGCAGGCGGATATGACCGTCCACATCAACGGCCAACCGGTCACCGCCGCCATCGGCGAAACCGTCCTCAGCGTTATTCAATCCCTCGGTGTGCGCCAGATTGCACGCAACGATCATGACCAGATCAGCGGCGCCTACTGCGGCATGGGCGTTTGCCAGTGCTGCCTGGTGAAAATCAACGGCCGCCACAAGCGTCGCGCCTGCCAGACCGTCGTGCGTGACGGCATGCAGATTGAAACCCAGGTCAACCGCGTCGTCGCGCAGGAGGTTGTATGAATCTGCAACCGGTCATCGTCGGCGGTGGACCGGCGGGGATGGCGGCGGCCATCGAACTGGCGCGCCACGGCGTACGTTGTACGCTGCTGGAAGAAGCCTCGCGACTCGGCGGCGTGGTCTATCGCGGGCCGTTGCGCGACGGCGTGCAGCTGGATTATCTGGGGCCGCGTTACTCCGAAGCATTGGGCAAACTGCACGGCGAATTCCAGGAACAATCCGGGCTGATCGACGTGCACCTCAATCATCGCGTGGTCGGCGCCGAAGGCACCCGTGCGCTGGTGGTGCTGGACGGCGACGAGCAACTGCACGAGATCGAGTATCCGCAATTGCTGCTGGCTGCCGGTTGCCACGAACGCAGCGTGCCGTTTCCCGGCTGGACCTTGCCGGGGGTGATTCTGCTTGGCGGCCTGCAACTGCAAATCAAGAGTGGCGTGGTCAAGCCGCAAGGGCCGGTGATCATTGCCGGCACCGGGCCGTTACTGCCGCTGGTGGCGACACAACTGCATGCTTCAGGCGTCAAAGTCGCGGGCGTGTATGAGGCCTGCGCGTTCGGCAAGATCGCCCGCGAAAGCCTGGCGCTGCTGAACAAGCCGCAACTGTTCCTCGATGGCTTGAGCATGCTCGCCTACCTGAAACTGCACGGCATCGCGATGAACTACGGCTGGGGCGTGGTCGAAGCCCACGGTGAGGGCGAACTGAAAAGCGTCAGCGTCGCGCCGTACTCGGCCACCTGGGAGCCGGACCTGTCCCGCGTCGAACGCTTTGAAGCGAAGACGCTAGCGGTCGGTTACGGCTTCATTCCGCGCACGCAACTCAGTCAGCAGATGGGCCTGGATCACGGCTTCAGCGATGACGGCTATCTGCGCGCCAATTCGAACATCTGGCAGCAAAGCAACGAGCCGCATGTGCATCTTGCCGGTGACATGGGCGGGATTCGCGGTGGTGAAGCGGCGATGCTCGCGGGCAAGATCGCGGCGACGTCGATCCTGCTGCAACGTGGTGTGCTTGAAGAGGAGCTGGCGCGGGTACGCCGCGACCGGTATCTGGGCAAACTGAAAGCCATCGTGCGTTTCCGCGCGGCAGTCGATCGCTACACCGAACGCGGCGTCGGCCAGACTGCATTGCCGGCCGCCGACACGGTGATCTGCCGTTGCGAACACGCGACCCGCGCCGATATCGACCGGGCGCTGGAGCAAGGCGTGCAAGACATCGCCAGCCTGAAAATGCGTACCCGCGTGAGCATGGGCGATTGCCAGGGTCGCATGTGCGTCGGCTATTGCAGCGACCGTTTGCGCCAGGCCACCGGGCGCAAAGATGTCGGTTGGCTGCGCCCGCGCTTCCCGATTGATCCGATCCCTTTTTCCGCGTTCCAGAATGTCGGCACGGAGGCCGCTTCCCATGAGTAAGTTCTACGACGTGATCATCGCCGGCGGCGGTGTGATCGGGGCGTCCTGCGCCTATCAATTGTCCAAACGCAAAGAGCTCAAGGTTGCACTGATCGACGCCAAGCGCCCGGGCAACGCGACCCGTGCGTCGGCCGGTGGGTTATGGGCGATCGGCGAGTCGGTAGGGCTTGGCTGTGGGGTGATTTTCTTTCGCATGATGTCGGCTAACCGCAAGCGTGAAACCCAAGGCGCGGCGGTGGCGGTGGACGCCAGCACACCGCACATTCTGCCGGAGTCGTTTTTCGATTTCGCCTTGCAATCCAACGCGCTGTACCCGGCGCTGCACCGTGAGTTGAAAGACAACCACGGCATGGATTTCAAGTTCGAAAAGACCGGGCTGAAATTCGTGATTTATGACGACGAGGATCGGCTCTACGCCGAGCACATCGTCGGCTGCATTCCGCATCTGGCCGATCAGGTGCGCTGGCTCGATCAAGCCGCGCTGCGCGAAGCCGAACCGAGCGTCAGCCATGAAGCACGCGGGGCGCTGGAGTTTCTCTGCGATCACCAGGTCAGCCCGTTCCGCCTCGCCGATGCCTACATGGAAGGGGCGCGGCAGAATGGCGTCGACATCTTCGTCAACACCAACGTCACCGGCGTGTTGCACCACGGCACGCGTGTGACCGGCGTACAGACCACCGAGGAGGGCGTGTTCCACTGCAAGACGCTGATCAACGCCGGTGGTGCCTGGGCGGCGGATTTGAGCGAGTGGGCCACCGGCATTCGCATTCCGGTGAAGCCGGTGAAAGGCCAGATTCTGCTGACCGAGCGCATGCCGAAAATCCTCAACGGCTGCCTGACCACCAGCGATTGTTACGTGGCGCAAAAGGACAATGGCGAGATCCTGATTGGCAGCACCACCGAAGACAAAGGTTTCGACGTCACCACCACCTACCCGGAAATCGCCGGGCTGGTGCAGGGCGCGGTGCGTTGTCTGCCGGAGCTCAAAGACGTCAACCTGAAACGCACCTGGGCCGGGTTGCGTCCGGGCTCGCCGGATGAGTTGCCGATCCTCGGGCCGATGCGTGGGGTGGAGGGGTATCTGAATGCCTGCGGGCACTTCCGCACCGGGATTCTGACCTCGGCGATTACCGGCGTGTTGCTGGACAAACTGGTCAACGACGAGCCGCTGCCGCTGGACATCACGCCGTTTCTGGCGGATCGGTTTGAGACTGCCCCGGTCAAGCAGGAACTCGAACTGGAAATGGCCTGACCTGAGTCCACCACCATTCCCTGTGGGAGCGAGCCTGCTCGCGAAGGCAATCTGTCAGTTGTCGAAGTGTTGGCTGACACAGCACTTTCGCGAGCAGGCTCGCTCCCACATTGGGATTTGAGTAAGACTCAGGCCTTGCGCGATTCCTCTTCCAACTGATCCGACTCAAACAACCGCGCCAGTTCCGCCCGGGCTTCCTGGGCGGTTTGCAGGACTTTGGCGGCGTCATCGTAGACCGCGTGTTGTGCCTCCAGCACCTGTTCGTCGTGGTGTTTGAAGCGCTTGATCCGCGCATCGGCCTGCGCCTGGGTCAGGCCGAGGCCGACCAGCGTGCGCCGGCTCATTTCCAGACTGGAGTAATAAGTCTCACGAATCGCTTCAGCGCCGACATCCACCAAGCGGTGAACGTGCTGACGGTTACGTGCCCGGGCGATGATTTTCATGTGCGGGTAAAGCTTGCGGACAATCTCGGCGGTCTTGATGTTGGTCTCCGGATCATCCGTGGCAATCACAAAATATTCCGCCTCGCCGACCTTGGCCGCATTGAGGATTTCCGGGCGCATCGGGTCGCCGTAGAACACCGGCACACCGCCGAAGCTGCGCGACAGTTCGATGGTTTCCACCGAGGTGTCCAGTGCCACGAACTTGATGTTCTGCGCGCGCAGAATACGCGCAACGATCTGGCCCATCCGCCCCATGCCAGCGATCACCACGCGCGGGGCGTCGGTGTCGATCTCGCGGAATTTCTCCGGTACTTCCACCGGTTGCACCTTGGGGCTGACCAGTCGCGCGCAGATCAACAGCAACAATGGCGTCACCGCCATCGAGAGAGTGATGGTCAGCACCAGCAAGTCGTACAAGCGCGGTTCGAACAGACCCTGATCGCGACCGATCTTGAACACCACAAAGGCAAACTCACCGCCCGCTGCCAACACGATGCCGAGGCGTATGGCGCTGATCTTGTTCAGCCCGCCAGCCAGACGCCCCACCAAAAACAACAGCGGCAGCTTCAAGCCAATCAACAGCAGCGTCAGCCCGAGCACGGTGATCGGCGCACTGAGCAACAGACCGAGATTGGCGCCCATGCCGACGCTGATGAAAAACAGCCCGAGCAGCAGGCCTTTGAACGGTTCGATCTGCGCTTCCAGTTCATGGCGATACTCTGAATCCGCCAGCAGCAAACCGGCCAGAAACGCCCCCAGCGCCATCGACACACCGACCAGATCCATCAACCACGCCGTGCCGATCACCACCAGCAACGCCGTGGCGGTCGACACTTCCGGCAAGCCGGTTTTCGCCACCACGCGGAACACCGGACGCAACAGATAGCGCCCGCCGACCACCACCACGGCAATGCCGCCGAGCACCTGCAAACTGTGACGCACATCGTCAGCGGTGCTGGTGTGGTGATCGACACCCGCGAGCATCGGCACCAGCGCGATCAACGGGATCGCGGCGATGTCCTGGAACAGCAGAATCGCGAAGGCCAGACGTCCGTGGGGGCTGGTCAGTTCCTTGCGTTCGGCCAGGCTTTGCAGGCCGAATGCGGTGGACGACAGCGCCAGACCGAGGCCCAGCACAATCGCACTGTTCAGCGGCTGCCCGAAGACCGACAACGCCAGCACGCCGATCACCGAGGCGGTCAGCAGCACCTGTGCCAGACCCACGCCAAACACCGATTTGCGCATCACCCACAACCGTCGCGGCGACAGCTCAAGGCCGATGATGAACAGCAGCAACACCACGCCCAACTCAGAGATATGCGCCACGCTCTGCGGATTGCCGATCAGGCCCAGCACCGACGGGCCGATGATGACCCCGGCAAACAGATAACCGAGCACAGCGCCCAGTTGCAGACGTTTGGCCAAGGGCACGGTGAGCACTGCGGCGAACAGAAACACGACAGCGGCTTGTAACAGATTGCCTTCATGGGGCATTGATTGACTCCTGACAGCGGTACGGCGGGGGTGACAAGGATAAGGGCGATCTTCATCGAGCCTGTAATAAATTGCATCAATTGGTTACATTTATAGCCTCAGCGAATCAATCTTTCGAGTCTCCGCCATGGCCATCAACTTCGACCTCAACGATCTGCAAGCCTTTCGCGCGGTGGTCGAGCAGGGCAGTTTCCGCAAGGCCGCCGACACCGTGCGCCTGTCGCAGCCAGCACTGAGCCGACGCATCGAGAAACTCGAAGACGCCCTCGGTGTGAAGCTGTTCGAACGCACCACGCGCAAGGTCAGCCTGACCCAGGCCGGACGGGGATTCATGCCGAGTGTCGAGCGCTTGCTGGATGATCTCGACGTGGCGTTGCTCGGTATCAGCGAAGTGGCTTCGACCCGCTTGGGTCACGTCACGGTCGCCTGCGTACCCTCGGCGGCGTATTACTTCATGCCGCGCGTGGTCGCCCATTACCACCGGCAATTCCCGCGGATCAAAGTCAAAGTGCTCGACTCCAGCGCTCACGATGTACTGAGCGCCGTGGTCAATGGCGAGGCGGATTTCGGTTTGAGTTTTTTGGGCACACAGGATGCCAAAGTCGACTTCGAGCCGCTTGTGCAGGAGTGCTACGTCGTCGCGTGCCGCCGTGATCATCCGTTGGCCGGGCGTAGCAGCGTGACGTGGGACGAGTTTTATCAGCAGGATTACATCTCGCTGGACAAGACTTCGGGCAATCGTTTTTTGCTCGATCAGGCGCTGAGCAGCGTGGTGCCGCAGCGCCAGAGCATCTGCGAAACCCGGCATGTGACGACGATGATTGGTCTGGTGGAGGCGGGGTTGGGTGTGGCAGCTGTGCCGCTGATGGCGCTGCCGGGGCCGGATCATCCGATCCTGACGCGCGTGCCGCTGACCGATCCGCAAGTGATGCGCAGTGTCGGCATCATCAAGCGCCGGGGTCGCACATTGACCCCGGCGGCATTGGAGCTGGAGCGGCTGGTGGTGGAAATGAAAGTCCAGCCGCCAACGATCAGCGCTTGACCGAATCCAGCCCGGTAGCCTGCACGTCAGCCTGGGCGGCGGGTGCGGCGAGGTAGGCGAGCAACGCTTTGGCTTCGGCTGGATGCTGCGCGCCGACCGGAATCCCGGCAGCGAAGCGCGTCACTGACTGCACCGATTCCGGAATCTTCGAGACAAAACTCACCCCCGGCACCGGCAACAATTCGCTGACCTGTTGGAAGCCCAATTGATAATCACCGGTGGCGACCACCGAACCCACCGGGATTTTCGCGATCATCTTGGCCTTCGGCTTGAGTTGATCTTCGATCCCGAGTTTCTTGAACAACTGCTCCTCGATGTACACGCCGCTGGCGCTGTCGGAGTAGGCCACCGACTGCGCGTCGAGCAGGGTTTTCTTCAAGGCTTCGACGTTGCTGATGTCTGGCTTCGGCGTGCCTTCGCGCACCACCAGGCCGATCCGCGAATCGGCTAGCTCAACCCGCGAAGCCGGATCGACTTTGCCTTGCTTGATCAGATCGTCGAGGGCGTAGCCGACCATGATCACCACGTCTGCGTGTTCACCGCGTGCGAGACGATTGGGGATCGCCTCCGGTGCCTTGCCCATCGATGGGCCGAGCTGGGTGTCGAGCGTATTGCCCGTCGCGGCGGCGAATTTCGGCCCGAGGATTTTATAGGCAGCAGTGAAGCCGCCCGAGGTCATCACCCGCACCTCTTCGGCGTGCGCCAAAGCGCTGAAAGCCAAAAGGGCGAGGGCGGTGAGGTTGAATAGTTTTTTCATGTTGAAGGCTCCTTATGCTGCAACGGGTTGCAGACGGCCGCCCGCGCGGCGATAGAGGTACAGCGTGGCGAGCAACGCACACAGCGCACCGATGCTCATCCAGTAACCCGGCGCGGCTTTGTCGCCGGTGTACTGGATCAGGAAAGTCGACATTGCTGGCGTGAACCCGCCGAAAATCGCCGTGGCCAGGCTGTAGGCCAGCGAGAAACCCGCGACCCGGACTTCCACCGGCATGATCTCGGTGAGCGCCGGAATCATCGCGCCGTTGTACAGGCCGTAGATAAACGACAGCCACAGCAACGACAGCAACATGTGGCTGAAGCTCGGCGCCTGCACCAGGTAGGACAGCGCCGGGTAAGTCGTGGCCAGCGCCAGCAGCGACATGGCGATCAGCACCGGACGACGGCCGATGCGGTCGGACAACATGCCGCCAATCGGCAACCAGAAGAAGTTCGATACACCGACCAACAGGGTCACCAGCAACGCATCGGACGTGCTCAGGTGCAGCACGGTTTTGCCGAAGGTCGGCGCATACACGGTGATCAGGTAGAACGCCGTGGTGGTCAGCGCGACCATCAACATCCCGCCGAGCACCACGCCCCAGTTTTGACCCAACGTGCGGAACACTTCTTTCATGCTCGGGCGATGTTTACGCGCTGCAAACTCTTCGGTTTCCGCCAGATTCCGGCGCAGGAAAAAAATGAACGGCACAATCATGCAACCGACGAAAAACGGAATGCGCCAGCCCCAATCGGCAACCACCTCTGGCGCCATCCACGCATTCAGCGCGTAGCCCAACGCGGCGGCAACGATGATCGCCACTTGTTGGCTGGCCGACTGCCAAGCAGTGAAAAAGCCTTTGCGACCGGGCGTGGCGATCTCGGAGAGGTAAACCGAAACGCCGCCCAGTTCTGCACCGGCCGAGAAGCCTTGCAGCAAGCGCCCGATCAACACCAACGCCGGGGCGAACAAACCAATGGTTTCGTATCCGGGCACCAGCACGATCAATATCGTGCCGCTGGCCATGATCGACAGGGTGACGATCAAACCCTTGCGTCGACCGACGTCATCGATGTACGCACCCAGCACGATGGCCCCCAGCGGACGCATCAAAAAGCCTGCGCCGAACACTGCAAAAGTCATCATCAGGGAGGCGAATTCACTGCTCGCCGGAAAGAACACCGCCGCGATCTGCGTGGCGTAGAAACCGAACAGAAAGAAGTCGAACTGTTCGAGGAAGTTGCCCGAGGTCACCCGGAAAATGGCGCCGGCCCGCGAGCCGCCGTGTGGGATTGAGGCTGTCATAGAAAAGTACTCCACCGCTTTTATGACGTGCGCTACGGGAGGGCGGCGCACGGTTTTTATTGAGGCTGATGGTGGCGCAGGTGTAACAATATGTTAATTGCATTGTTGGCATGGATTGATGCCAAAAACGGATCAATCCCTTCAGGCAATTGATAAACCTGTGGGAGCCAGCCTGCCCGCGATGGCGGCGTGGCTGACGACGGCTATCTTCTGATCCACACGCGCAAAAACAAGGAATGTTTCCAGATCTCAGTAGTCGGAGTTCAGGTATCAGCCATCTCAAGAGGTTCACCGATGAACAGCAAAACCCTAATCGCCAGCCTGGCCCTCGTCGCCGGCATTGCCGGGATCAGCCCCCTTGTTCAAGCGGCGCAAACCTCAAGCGAACCCGCCGTGCAATCCCCGGTCAGCGACCGTGAATTGAAGGTCAATGACCGTGCCCCCGACGTTTATCAGCGCAGCGAGAAAGCGTTGAAAAACTGGAAGCAGAAAGGCTTGAAAGCACCGGTCGAACAGGCGCAGTGGGTGCAAATCAACGACAAGTACGTGATGGTGATGATCACCAACGGGACGATTGTCGAGATGCAACCGGTCGAGCGTTAAGTCCGCGATTCAAAAGCCTTGCGCCTTTAAATGCGCAGGGCTTTGCCCTCCCAACCGATACTGATTATTCCCACTGCGCTTGGCCTCATACATTGCCAGATCGGCGATGTGCAAAAGCCTGTCCATGGTCGACGCATGATCGGGAAACACCGCGACGCCCAGACTGGTTCCGATGTGGCGCTGGTCGTTGCCGATGCTGATCGGTGGGGACAGTTCGATGAAGATTTTCTGACAGATACTGCGGGCTTCATCCTGCAGGTCAAGGCCCGGCGTCAGTCCTTGCAGTACCACCACGAATTCGTCGCCGCCGATACGCGCGACGGTGTCGGTCGCGCGCAGGATGCGTTGCAGGCGTGTGGCGGTGGTGATCAATACGCGGTCGCCAGCGGCGTGACCGTAGCGGTCGTTGATGTTTTTGAACCCGTTGAGATCGACAAACACCAGCGCCACCCGAGTGCTGCTCTGGCGCGCCTGATCCAGCGCTTCCGACAGCCGCTCCTCCAGCACCAGACGATTGGGCAGGCCGGTCAACGGATCGAAATGGGCTAGATGCTGGAGGTAACTGGCGGAGGCTTTTTCTTCAGTGATGTCGCGCACTACGCCCATCATTTTGATCACTGCGTCGTGGTCGTTTTTCACCACATTGCCGGTTTCCCTTAGCCAGCGAATCGTGCCGTCGCGCCAGACCACGCGGTACTCCTCGTCGTGATTTTCCCCGGTTTCCAGGCAGCGCAATTCACCAGCGCGAACCCTGACGCGGTCGTCCGGGTGTACGCAGGAACAGAACAATGCATAGGACGGAGTGATTTCGCCGATCTTGAAGCCAAACATGCCGTAGATCGCGTCCGACCAATACAACCGATCGGTGTCGACCTCCCAGTCCCAGGTGCCGATGCGCGCAAAATACTGGCTGCGCTTGAAGCGCTCGACGTCGCCGTCCTGATGAATGTTCTGGCCATCGGCGGCGCGGGTCAGCAGCTCACGGTACTCGTCGAGCTGCTTGCACAAACCGCGCTCGCGCCAGATTAGCAGGACGATGACGGCAAGCATCACCGTGCCGATTGCAAGACTTATCCAGAGTTGGGTCATTCGGGAGCTGCCGGCATGGCGAAGCGATCCGTGAAGTAATGGCGGTTGGCTATCTTAATGGTTCTGATACGGGTTCGGATACAGCGCCTATCTTCGTAAATGGGTTGCGAACTACCGGCAATTCTGGGAAAACGGCGGCCGGCCGAACATATAGAGTGAATGTCATGAATGATGAACTGCAGGTAATCGATCTTGAGGTGGGCGAGGGCAAAGCCGTCGTCAAAGGCGCGCTGATCACCACCCACTACACCGGCTGGCTGGAAGACGCCACCGAGTTCGATTCTTCCCACAGCCGTGGCAAACCGTTTCAGTGCGTGATCGGTACTGGGCGGGTGATCAAGGGTTGGGATCAGGGTTTGATGGGCATGCAGGTCGGTGGCAAACGCAAACTGCTGGTGCCGGCGCATTTGGGGTACGGCGAGCGGACGATGGGCAAAATTCCGCCGAATTCGAATCTTGTGTTTGAGATTGAGTTGTTGGAAGTGCTGACACGGGAGGATTGAGGTGGGCGGGGACCGTTTTGGCCGTGAGAGGGGCGAAGCCCCTCATCATTTGGTTGAGCGTGCTGGCGGCGGGTCAGCGTTCTTTCAGGCCCATTGCAGCGGTTGGCCCATCGGGAAGCAGATGTCTACCTCCAGCTTTGCTGCGGCTGACAGATTGACCAGCGCATCCAAAGAGAACTTGTCGATTTTGCCATTGAGTACTTCGTTGAGTCGCGGCTGAGTAATGCCCAAGCGTTGAGCAGCTTCTTTTTGAGGCAGCTCCCACGCTCGAATGGTCTCGCAAAGCGTGCGCATAAGCTTGGCCCGCAGGCGCATTCTGGCGGCATCTTGCGGCGTGTCTTCCAGTGCATCCCAGACATTTGAATAGCGCTGGAAGCGCGGATGATGTTCCTTCATGACTTAAGCCTTCCTGGAGGCTGGCTTTCAGATATTCGTGAGCAGAAAGGAAGCCTTCGCGAGCAGGCTCGCTCCTACAGTTGATTGCGGTTGAGTACACCGCAGATCAATGTGGGAGCGAGCTTGCTCGCGAAGAACGATCACGCGGTCAATCAGGCCGCGTGCGCCATCTCGGCCAGTGTGTCGGCCACGGTCCTTTGCAGTGATGGGAAGCGGCGTGTCACGCGGTGCAGTGCGGGCAGCACGGCGTCGACTTCCAGCTCATCGAGTTGGGCGAGGGCGGTGACGGCGGAGGCGACGATGGTTTCTCGTTCGCTTTCGAAGAGCACCAGGCAGGCATTCTGCGCCCAACGTCTGTCCCGCTCGTTGAAGCCCATGGCTATCAATGCCGCGACGACCTGTGCATCTGTTTTATGGGTCATGGTCATTGCCTCGGATCGAGTTTGTCGAGGGCGCGGTTGACCGCGAGTTCGCCGAGCATGACGACTTGCTGGATACCGAGAACGGTGTTGCGGTAGGGCGAGTCGAGCAGGGCGGCGAAGTCGCTGAGCATGACGCTGGCCGAAGCCATGGATTCGCAGGCGTGGGCCATGAGGTCTTCGGTGCCTGTGTTCGGGTCAACGAGGAACATGGTGCTGGGTTTGCGTGGTGGTGAAGGCGGTGTGGGTTTCAGATAGTGATCGAGGGCGCGTTCGGCGGCTTCGTGAAGTTTTCTGGAGCCCGGGGTGGAATAGGGGGACGTTGGATTTGGATCGATTTCCGCGCCTGTTTCAGGCGGATTTGGCGTTATTTTGAACATTTCTTAGAACCTTTTAATGAGGCCGACACGTCCATTGCGACTAAACAAATGGGTGGCAGCTATGCGCAGGTTAGTCGACCGGTGGTTCTAAGCAGTCCCGGCGCACCCGAAGATGCCCTACGCATAACTACCATTAAGCACAGGCGTTAGAGTGCCTGACAGAACGGACTGTATGCTGCTTACAAACCACCGAGCGACTAAACCCGATCACTGACCCTTCAGTGACGCGAACCAAGTTACCGGCGACCCCCAAGCCGCACAAGCCGGCGGATTCTGGCGTAGTTGTAGGCAAAGGCGCAAGGCGCTGTAGCCTCATGGCTGATGCCAAAATGATGCTGCGTTTTACCGGGCCTCTTCGCGAGCAGGCTCGCGATGGGGCCTTCAAAATTCACTCAAGAACTGACCTTCACCCCACGCCCAAACCGCTCCCGATACACCGACGGCGGTACCCCGGCCACGCCACGAAACGCCACCCGAAAACTCTCCACCGACCGATAACCGCAGCGTTCGGCAATCTGTTCGGTGTGCTGGTCCGTGCTTTCCAGCAACTCTCGCGCCCGGGCGAGCCGTTCATGCTGCAACCACGCCTTGGGCGACTGACCGCTGGCCTCGCTGAACCGTCGTAAAAAAGTGCGCTCACTCATCGCCGCTTCACTGGCCAGATCGCGCACCTCCAGTGGTTCATGCAAGCGCTCGCGCGCCCACTGCATCACCCGGGACAGGTCATTGCGCGGCGTCGCGCTCACCGGTGTCGGAATGAATTGCGCCTGACCGCCGGTCCGCTGCGGCGACATCACCAGTCGTCGCGCCACCGAATTGGCCACTTGCGTGCCGAAGTCCCGCGCCACCAGATGCAGGCAGGCGTCAATGCCGGCCGCGCTGCCGGCCGAGGTGATCAACTGGCCCGAATCCACATAAAGCACATCGGGATCAACCGCAATCGCCGGAAAGCGTTGCGCCAGTTCAGTGGTGTAACGCCAATGAGTGGTGGCGCCGTGGCCGTCGAGCAGGCCGGTGGCTGCCAGCACAAATACCCCCGAGCAGATCGACAACAGTCGCGCTCCCCGGGCATGGGCCTGGCGCAGTGCGTCGATCAATTCGGGAGGCACCGCAGCATTACGGTCGCGCCAGCCTGGAATGATGATGGTGCGGGCCTCGGCCAGCAGTTCCAGACCGCCATCGGCCAATACCTGAATCCCGCCCATGGCGCGCATCGGCCCTTGATCGACCGCAGCAATCGCATGCTCGTACCAAGGAAAATCGAACTCCGGCCGGGCCAGGCCGAAGATCTCCACGGCAATGCCGAACTCGAAAGTACAGAGGCCGTCGTAGGCCAGAATCGCGACCAGATTGGGTGATAAGGGCATTTGGCGGAAAATTCCCGGTGAGTGTCTTGTGCGCCACTGTAGCGGCAAGCGGCGGCTCGATAAAGTCTGTCCACACCCGTTCAGATTTAGGAGCAACACCCCATGACCAGTCTGGTTCGCGAAATTCCTGCCGCACCGTCAGCGATTGCCCTGATGCATTTCAGCAACCGTCTGACCTTCGAAACCGATTGTTCCGACGTATTCAGCAGCCAAGAGGCCGGTGAGGTCGACTTTGTGCTGGTCGATGTGCGCGGGCCACTGGCATTCGAACGTGGACATGTTCCGGGCGCGATCAATATGCCGGGGCGTTTGCTGACGGCTGAAGCACTGGCGAGTTATCCGAAAACCACGTTGTTCGTGGTCTATTGCGCCGGCCCACATTGCAACGGTGCCAACAAGGCCGCGGTGAAACTGGCAGCACTGGGTTACCCGGTCAAGGAGATGATCGGCGGCGTGACCGGATGGCTGGACGAAGGGTTTGCGTTGAGCGCTGCGCAATCAGCAAGCGCACCTATTGGATGTGAATGCTGACTGACTTTTCAGGTTTTTTGATCAAAAGCAGGGCTTGTCCTACAGCCTTTGCACCACGACGGCGCACCGTTTGACACCGCTCAGCTGGTGCGCCGATCTTCTGTAAGTATTTGTCGCTTAAAAACAATCTGCCCTGTGCGCGCCGCCATAGACTGCCGGCCACTTCGGTTTTTTGCCTGTAAATGGCCATGACCGGACGCTGACTCGAAAGCTGCCAATAAAAGCCTCCGCACACAGGAGTTATAAATGAAGAAGCTAGTGATGTTTGGTGCCCTGGCACTGTCGATGTTGTCCCTGACCGCTGTGGCCGAAGACGCCAAGCCGATCCGCATCGGTATCGAAGCCGGCTACCCGCCGTTCTCGATGAAAACCCCTGAAGGCAAACTCACCGGTTTCGACGTGGATATCGGCGATGCGCTCTGTGAGCAGATGAAAGTCAAATGTACCTGGGTCGAGCAGGAATTCGATGGCCTGATCCCGGCGCTGAAGGTGAAGAAGATCGACGCGATCCTGTCTTCGATGACCATCACTGACGACCGCAAGAAAAACGTCGACTTCACCATCAAGTACTACCACACCCCGGCTCGCTTCGTGATGAAGGCAGGTTCCGGCGTCAAAGACCCGCTGACCGAACTCAAAGGCAAGAAAGTCGGCGTACTGCGTGCCAGTACTCACGACCGCTACGCTACCGAAGTGCTGGTGCCGGCCGGGATCCAGTTGGTGCGTTACGGCTCGCAGCAGGAAGCCAACCTGGACATGGTCTCGGGTCGTATTGACGCGATGCTGGCCGACTCGGTCAACCTGAGCGACGGTTTCCTGAAAACCGACGCGGGTAAAGGCTTCGAATTCGTCGGCCCGACCTACGAAGACGCCAAATACTTCGGCGGCGGCGCCGGGATTGCAGTGCGCAAGGGCGATACCGCTCTGGCTGAGCAATTCAACAAGGCCATCACCGAAATCCGCGCCAACGGCAAGTACAAGCAAGTGCAGGACAAGTACTTCGACTTTGACGTGTACGGCCATTAATAGGCTGTAGAAAAAAGTGGCCCCGTTTACGCGGTGGCCACTTTTTTTGTGCCCATGATTTATCCTGCATCACACCTTTCCAATGCAGGAGCTGCCGCAGGCTGCGATCTTTTGATCTTGATCCTGAAAAACAAGATCAAAAGATCGCAGCCTGCGGCAGCTCCTACAGAGTTCGCGGAGTTTTCTTATGCAACGCATCGACCATGTTCTGCCCTGGAGCCACTTGGGCAGCGAGCGCTCCCTCAGCGTGTTCCGTTACGGCGCCGGCACCCGCAAGGTGTACATCCAGGCCAGCCTGCACGCCGATGAACTGCCGGGCATGCGCACCGCCTGGGAACTCAAACAACGCCTGAACGCACTCGAAGCACAAGGTCGTTTGCAAGGCGTGATCGAACTGGTGCCGGTGGCCAACCCGATCGGCCTGGACCAGCATCTGCAAAGCGCTCACATGGGCCGTTTCGAACTGGGCAGCGGCAAGAATTTCAACCGTGGGTTTGTCGAACTCAGCGCGCCGGTGGCGGCGTTGATCGGTGATCAATTGGGCGCCGATGCCGACGCCAACATCGCGCTGATCCGCCAGACCATGGGCCGGGTCTTCGATGATCTGCCAGCACCGGCCTCGCAACTGGAAGCGCTGCATCGCTTGCTCCTGCGCCATGCTTGCGACGCCGACATTACCCTCGACCTGCATTGCGATTTCGAGGCGTCGATTCATCTTTACGCGCTGCCGCAACACTGGCCGCAGTGGCAATCGCTGGCGGCGCGGATCAAGGCGGGCGTGGCGTTGCTGTGTGAAGATTCCGGCGGCAGTTCGTTTGACGAGTCTTGCTCGACACCGTGGCTGCGTCTGGCGCGCGCCTTCCCGGACGCGGCGATCCCGGCGGCCAACCTCGCGACCACTTTGGAGCTGGGCAGCATGGGCGACACTCGGGTTGATCAGGCCCAAGCCAATTGCGAGGCGATTCTCGGGTTTCTGGCAGAGCAGGGTTTCATCAGCGGTGAATGGCCGGCGGCGCCGAGTGAGTGCTGTGAAGGCATGCCGTTCGCCGGCACCGAATACCTGTTTGCCCCGCACCATGGCGTGGTGAGTTTCCTGCGCAATGCGGGCGAGTGGGTCGAGAAGGGCGATGCGATTTTTGAGGTGGTGGATCCGTTGAAGGATCAGTTGACCACCGTGCGTGCCGGAACCAGCGGGGTGTTGTTTGCGCTGGATCGCGGGCGTTATACCGAGCCGGGGATCTGGCAGGCGAAAGTGGCGGGGCGGCTGCCGTTTCGCACGGGCAAGCTGACTAACGACTGACAGCTCTGCGGCGGATCTGAAGGCCTCATCGCTGGCAGTACCTCAATGTTTGGATCCCTGCCTCAGAGTGTTAGGCTCCCACCGAACCCGACACCCTGTGAAGGAAGACTTATGTTGAAGGTGTTTGCTCTGTTGACCCTCCTGGCGTCCACCGCCGTCCATGCTCAAACCACCCTGCAATCCGATCTGCCACTCAAGTACATCGAACAGGTTCACCCGGATGCCGATCCGCGTCCGCTGGTGATTTTCCTGCACGGCTACGGCAGTAACGAGGCCGATCTGATCGGCATGAAATTTCAGCTCCCGGCGCAGTACAACTACCTGTCGGTGCAGGCGCCGCTGGCGTTGGGCGAAGGGCGTTTCCAGTGGTTTCGCAAGAAAGGCGAAGGCGCCTACAACGGTGAGACCGATGATCTGAAGGCCAGCGGCCAGAAGCTCCGGGATTTTGTCGCGCAAGCGGCGAAGAAATATCACGCGGCCCCGGACAAGGTGTACCTGATCGGTTTCAGCCAAGGCGCGATGATGACCTACGAGGTAGGCCTGCGACCACCGGTGGCGGTGGGAGGCATTGCGGCGTTGAGCGGGCGTTTATTGCCGGTGTTGAAAAGCGAGCTCAAGACCGAGCAACAACCGTTGCCACTGAACATCTTTATCGGTCACGGCACCGCCGATGATCGCGTGCCGTATCGCGACGGCACCGAGGCCAATGCGTTGCTACAGAAACTGGCTTACAAACCGCAATTTCACGCGTATCCCGGCATCGGCCACAGCATCACTGCAGCCGAATTGCGCGACTTGAACGCCTGGCTGCAGCAACTCAACCCGTGAGGATCATTTTTCCTTGAGGATGGTTTTCACCAGCGCATCGTGACCGGCCTTGTCGCTGACCCGGGAGATCACCTGGACCAGCGCCATGCGCGTTCCCGAACCGGCCATCAAGGTCGTGTTGAGGGTCTGGCCGCCGCCCTGGGTGGCAGTGCTGTCGACCTGACGCAGGCCAAGGCCGTTACCTTTCTGGGTCAGGCTTTTTTCGCTGAGTTTGTTGAAGTCCGGCAATGCTTTGCGCTGCGCCTCGATGAAGTCAGAGACGCTGCCGTCGAGAAACTCGCTGTCGTTGTCCTTGACGTTGTTGCCTTCGGGAATCTGGTTTTCGGCGGCGATGACCACGGTTTTAGTGGTCTGGTTGGTGTACATCGTGCCGGTGGCACCGGTCGGGCTGGCCGGCAGCGGATCGGCGACGAAGCCTTTGGGCAGCACAAAGGTGAACTTGCCGCCCAGCATCGAGACCTTCTCGGTGGCCGCTTTTTCCTTGGCCTTGGCCGCCTGAGCGTTGATGGCGCCGAGGCCGGCCACGGCCGCCAGTAACAGGACGACGGCTTTCTTGCTCAACAATGTCATTCGAATCTCCGGGGAATGGTCGGGGCAGGCGGGCGATCATCCCATGCAGAGCCGTGGCACTCCAGCGCGGCTCGTCCGGGTTACTGCGCTTGTTGCTGTTTCACTGCGGGGCGCGCCAGCAACTGTCGGGTCACGCCGAGCATGGCCACCGACACGGCGACGCCCATGGCAAATCCGCTGAGGCCCAGACTCGGCAAGGTCAGCGCCGACACCAGGCAAAACGCCGAAAACGAATACATTCCGGTCGCCGTCGCCCGCAACAACGCGGCAGTGAACTCAGGGCCGCGGGTCTGCTGGGAAAACACCGCCATCACACTGCCGAGCACCGGGAACACCGCCAGCAGGCCGCTCCAGCGTTCGCCGACAGTGCTGGCCAACATGGTCACCACCAGCGTCAACGCAGCGCCGGCGATCATCCGCCAGATCAGTTTGTCCGACTTCGGCGCCGGGCCGTTCAGCACTGGTTGCACCTTGGGAAACAAGTAGGGTGCCGCCAGCAAAGCAACGGCTGCCGCCGCCACCGAGAACGGCAGCGATGCCGGAATCAACGACAGCACCAGCGCCAGCGCGGCCCAGACAGCCAGGGAAAGGCTCAGCGCCCATGGCCAGTTCGCCCGTTGCGCGACCTGCGCGTAAGTGATGCAGAACGCAATCATCGCGAACATCGCCGACAATGCGGCCACGGCCGATTGCGCAGCAAATTGTGGCCCTTGTTCGATGGCGAGGAAAAACAGAATCGGCCCGACGACCACAGGCAACCCCGACAACCAGCCGGCCACGCTCGGCCCCCAACGCTTGCCGGCCAGTGAGATCAGCAGCAGAAAACCGGGAATCAGCAGCAGTTTGAGGATCAGCACGCAAGTGTCTCCGTCGGGTGAGAGACGGCAACGGTAGCATTGCTATGAACGTTTTGCTGCGTATATGAGTGATTTTTGTATACAAAGTATCGAAGCCATACAGGCTATGCTTTGCTTGTCAGGGTCTACCGGAGTCGATGGTGTGATGAACAGAACAAAGAGTGTCTTGCGTGGGTGCTGCGCCATCGGTTTGTGGGCCTTGCTGGTTGCGCCAGCGTGGGCCAACTGGCAGGCCGAAGTGCCCGGCGCCAGGATCATCGGCAGCGGCGATTTCAGTGTGTTTGGTTTCGATGTTTATAACGCCAGGTTGTGGAGTACGGGGCAGCCTCTGGCGGACGGGCAGCCTTTCGCGCTGGAGTTGATCTATCGCCGACAGATTTCTCGCGACGATCTGGTCGAAGCCAGCGTTGATGAAATCAAGCGTCTGAATGGAGCCTCCGTCACCCCGGCACAACTGGCCGGCTGGCAGACGCAGATGCAGCAGGCGTTCGTCGATGTCCAGGCGGGCACCCGCATTACCGGAGTGTATTTACCGGGGCAGGGCGCACGTTTTTTTGTCGGCCAGCAGTTGCAGCATGAGATCGCCGACCCGCAGTTCGCCCGGGCGTTTTTTGATATCTGGTTGAATCCACGTACGCGCAATCCCGAGTTGCGCCAGCAGTTGCTGGGTGTGACAGGGTCTTGAACTTTCATCAAAGGGGCTGAAACGTCTAAGCTGCGTCTTTCGACTTGTTTCTGGATGTGTGCGTGAAATTCAGTTTGCCCAAAATCGCCACCGCGCCGTTTTGCCCGCCGGAAGTGGCAGGCAGTGTTGCGGTAGATCCCAATGCCGCGTTTTTCAAGCGCGTGCTGCGTTTTGCCGGCCCCGGTTTGCTGGTGTCGATCGGCTATATGGATCCGGGCAACTGGGCGACGGCCATCGAGGCTGGCTCGCGTTTTGGGTACAGCTTGCTGTTTGTGGTTTTGCTGGCGAGTCTGGCGGGCATGGTTGTTCAGTGCCTCTGTTCGCGGTTGGGCATCGCCACCGGGCGCGATCTGGCGCAATTGTCCCGCGAACGCTACAGCACTCCAACCGCGCGGCTGCAATGGGTGTTGGCGGAGATCTCGATCATCGCCACCGACCTTGCCGAAGTCCTCGGTTGCGCGCTGGCGTTTCACTTGTTGCTTGGCTGTTCGCTGACCTTCGGCATTGCCCTCACGGCGTTCGATACATTGCTGGTGCTGGCGCTGCAGAACCGAGGGTTCCGTCGACTGGAAGCAATCATGCTGGTGCTGGTCGCCACCATTGGCGTGTGCTTTTTTGTTGAACTGGTGTTGATCAAACCGTACTGGCCGGACGTCGCCCAAGGCTTCAAACCCTCCCTGTCAGCCATCAGCGATGCCGCGCCGTTGTACCTGGCAATCGGCATTCTCGGGGCCACGGTGATGCCGCATAACCTCTACCTGCACACGTCCATCGTGCAAACGCGGATGATCGGCAAGGATCTGGCGAGCAAACAGGACGCGGTGAAGCTGGCGCGCATCGACACCATCGGCTCGCTGGCGCTGGCGCTGCTGGTCAACGCGGCGATCCTGATCCTCGCGGCGGCTGCGTTTCACCAGTCCGGGCATACCGACGTGGTGGATATTCAGGACGCTTACCACTTGCTTGATCCGCTGGTCGGTGGCGCGCTGGCCAGTGTGCTGTTCGGCGTGGCGTTGCTCGCGTCAGGGCAGAGTTCGACCTTCACCGGCACCATCGCCGGTCAGGTGATCATGGAGGGCTATCTGAATCTGCGCATTCCCTGCTGGCAACGGCGCCTGATCACTCGTGGGCTGGCGTTGATTCCGGCGTTTATCGGCGTGTGGCTGATGGGCGATAACGCTGTGGGCAAGTTGCTGGTGATGAGTCAGGTGGTGTTGAGTTTGCAACTGCCGTTTGCCCTGTATCCGCTGATTCGCATGACCAACGACAAGCAACTGATGGGGCCGTTCGTGAACCGCTGGCCGACCCGGGTGCTGGCCTGGGGGTTGTTTGTGCTGATCAGCGGCGCCAATAGCTGGTTGATTCTGCAGTTGGCGGTTTAACCGATAATTTTTGGGGCCGGTCAGGCCCCCACAAAACTGAATAGTGGAATACGCCCGTTGAGCGAAGGCCGGTAACGCCAGTTCAGGCGATCAAGCTCAATGCCATGATCGAGCATTTTCCTCACCGTCGCGCTGGCAATACTCATTGCCAGCACTTGCCCCGGACACTGATGCCGACCGCTGCCAAAACTGAAACTGCGGCGGTTCGGACGATCCAGCAGAAAGTGGTCGGGATTGTCATTCAGGGCCGGATCGCGGTTGGCCGAGGCCAGCAACAGCACAATCACAGCGCCGGCCTCGACGCGCACACCGTCTATTTCGCAGGATGCGGCGACAAAGCGTCGGGTGTTCTGCACCGACGGGTCGAAGCGCTGGACTTCGTTCAGCAGGGGTTCCATCGACGCGCCACTTAGCTCGGGGCGGTGTTGCAGCATCACCAACGCGTTGCCGATCAAGCCTGCGGTGGCTTCAAAGGTCTGCGAGCAGAGGCCGATCAGATTGGCGATCAAGGTCTCGTCATCTCCATCAAAACGCTGCCTGATACCCGCGAGCAAAGCGCTGTTCACATCAGGATCGGCCAACAACTCGATGAACTGACCGCGCAAATGTTGCGCTGCGACGTGGGCTGCGGCCAATTGCAGGTCGTTGCTCAACGGCGACAGGCACGCCGCGAAATCAGCGGTCAGCTCGCTGATGGCCCGACTCTGTGCCGGACTGAATCCGAGCAACGCGGCGACCACGCATACCGGGCCGCGGAACATGGCTTTGTATAAGCCGTCCGCATCCGTAGTGATCAGTCGTGCATTCACGTGCTCGCGGACTTCGTTCTGATCGATCAACGTCAGTGACGGCTCAATGGCGGAGCGCGGGCAGCGCTGGCGTTCGCCGTCGGTCATCCGCATCAACTGGCCGAAGACATTGCCGGCCATGCCTTGGGCAATCGCCTTGGGCACCGGCTCCTGGACTGGACGCACTCGGCAGTCGGCATGCGCCAGTACCGCACAAACCGCGCGGGCGCTGCTGGCTACCCACATTTTCAGTTTGGGGTGAAACGTCAGCCCACCTTCAGAGCGAAGTTTTTCGTAATAGGGGTAGGGATTGGCGTGAGTCGCAGCGATGATCGGGTCCATGGTTCGCAGCCTTGTCGATGGGGAAAGTGTTGCTACTATCTCCAGTCCGTAGCGGCGACGATTCGTCCGGGAGCGAAATATGCACGCAGAACATCAAGATATCGGCGTCTCGCAAGTGGCGGCAGCCATCGCCGAGCCGGCGCGAACCAAAATCCTCTGCTTGCTGATGGACGGCCACGCCCGCACCAGCACCGAGTTGGCAGCCGTTGCCGAAGTCAGCGCTTCCACCGCCAGCGCGCATCTGGCCAAACTCAAGGACCTGGCGCTGGTGCGCCTGCACGTTCAGGGCCGCCATCGTTATTACAGCCTGGCCGACAAGCGTGTGGCTCAAGCGCTGGAAGCCTTGATGGTGATCGGCCAGAGCGCCGCGCCGACGTTCAAACCGCAGACACCGGATCGCCTGCAATTCGCCCGCACCTGCTACGACCATATGGCCGGGACACTGGCGGTGTTGCTGCATGACCGCTTGATCGACGCGGGCTGGTTGTTGGAGACCGACGAGCAGGCGTATCGCCTGAGTGACAGTGGTGAGGCCTTGTTTGCCGGGCTGGGTATCGAGGTGCAGGACTTGAGCACTTTGCGCCGCAAGTTCGCCTGCCCGTGTCTGGACTGGAGCATGCGCCGGCCACATCTGGGTGGTTCGCTGGGCGCGGCATTGCTGCAAGCGGCGTTGAAGCGTAAGTGGGTGACGCAGGATCTGGACAGTCGGGCGTTGGCGCTGACGGCGGTGGGGCGCAAAGAAATCGGCGTTCGGTTTGGTGTCGAATTGCCCGGTGAGGTGAAGATCAAAGGATCGCAGCCTGCGGCCACTCCTACAGGAGTGGGGTATAACCGAACCGTGTAGGAGCTGCCGCAGGCTGCGATCTTTTGATCTGGCTTTGCACCTTGTGTCGATTCGATAGACTCGCTACTGTATATGCAACCAGTACAGAGTCCGCGCCATGCAAATCATCGACAAGCTCAGCATTCTCGCCGACGCCGCCAAGTACGACGCCTCCTGCGCGAGCAGCGGTGCGCCCAAGCGAAGCTCCGAGGGCAAGAGCGGTCTTGGCTCGACCGATGGCATGGGCATTTGCCACAGCTACACGCCGGACGGGCGTTGCGTTTCGCTGTTGAAGATTCTGCTGACCAATTTCTGCCTTTACGATTGCCAGTACTGTGTCAATCGTCGCTCCAGTGATGTGCCGCGTGCGCGTTTTACGCCCGAGGAAGTCGTGGCGCTGACCATGGACTTCTACCGACGCAACTGTGTCAGCGGCCTGTTTCTCAGCTCCGGGATCATCCGCTCGGCGGACTACACCATGGAGCAACTGGTACGGGTCGCCAAGTTGTTGCGCGAAGAGCACGAGTTTCGCGGTTACATTCACCTCAAGACCATTCCCGAAGCCGATCCTGCGTTGATCGAGCAGGCCGGGCGTTACGCCGATCGCCTGAGCGTCAACATCGAGCTGCCCACCGATGCCAGCCTGCAAACCCTGGCCCCGGAGAAACAGATCGGCTCGATCAAGCAGGCCATGCAGACCATCTACACCGGCGAGCAGACCGTGCTCAACGAGCCACGCGCGCCGAAGTTCGCGCCGGCCGGGCAGAGCACTCAGATGATCGTCGGCGCCGATGATACCGACGACAGCACAATCCTCCATGGCGCCCTGGCCTTGTACGGCAACTTCCGCCTGCGCCGGGTTTACTATTCGGCCTTCAGCCCGATCCCCGACAGCCCGAAAAGCGTGCCGCTGGCCGCACCGCCGCTGATGCGCGAGCACCGCTTGTATCAGGCCGATTTTCTCTTGCGCAGTTACGGCTACAGCGCCGATGAGCTGCTCAAGGGGCCGGGCAATCTGGCGTTGGATATCGATCCGAAACTGGCGTGGGCACTGCAGAATCGCGAGGTGTTCCCGCTGGATCTGAACCGTGCCGAGCCCGCACTGATCGCACGCATCCCCGGCATTGGCCTGCGTACCACCGAACGTCTGGTGGAGCTGCGCCGCCAGCGGCGGATCCGCTACGAAGACGTGGCGCGTATGCGCTGTGTGCTGGCCAAGGCCAAGCCGTTCATCATCACCAGCGACTATCACCCGCAGCAGGCTGAGGTCACCAGTCATATGCTTTATCAGCAATTGCGCGACCGGCCGCAGCCGCAGCAGATGGGGTTGTGGGGATGATCAATCTTGATTGCGACGACCTGTTCGATACCTGGCGCCAACAGGCACGCTGGCTACTCAGTCATGAGGTCGACCCGAGTCTGGTGAGTTGGGCTTCGGAGGGCGTCAGCGACTTGTTTGTCAGCGACCATGAAGTGCCCGAGGGGCACGGCCCGTTTCAGGCCCGCATTCCGCGTGCGTTACTCGACACCCTGGAGCAAGCCGCGCGATACCGTGGCGATCAACGCTGGAGCCTGCTGTATGAAGTGCTGTGGCGAGTCAGTCACGGCGACCGCACGGCAATGATGGCCGGCGACAAACTGGGCAGCGAATTGCAGCGGCGAATCAAACAAGTCAGCCGCGAAGCCCATCATCTGCATGCATTCGTGCGCTTCATCGAACGCCCTAAAGATTCGCCAGGCCCACAATATGTGGCATGGCACGAACCCGCCCACGACATCCTGCACAGCGCCAGCGAGCATTTCGTCGCCCGCATGGGCCGTCACCGCTGGCTGATCGCCACACCGCGCGATGGGGTTTATTACGACGGCGAACAACTGATCCATGAGCGCCAATGCCCCGTTGAATGGCAGCAGATGGCGCAGAACGTCGATGACCCGCATGGCGACCTTTGGTTGACCTATTACAGCCACATCTTCAACCCGGCGCGGTTGAATCCGAAAGTGATGCAAGGGCATTTGCCGGTGCGATTCTGGAAGAATTTGCCGGAGGGGGAGTTGATCCCCGGGTTGATTACTCAGGCGCGGATGGGTAAACAGCAGAACGGGCAGGCGAGCGGGATCGCCGGGCGCACCGGTAAACGTATTGCCTTGAAGGACAGCGAGCGGAGCGGGCAATAAAAAGCCCCCATCGATTACTCGATGGGGGCTTTTGTGCGTCTGGCCGTCAGATCAAACCTTGACGATCCAGCCCGCTGGCGCTTCGATGTCGCCGGTCTGCACACCAGTCAGCTCTTTGTAGAGCTTCTGGGTGACCGGGCCGACTTCGGTTTCGCTGTGGAACACATGCAGATGGTCGTTGTAGCTGATGCCGCCGATCGGCGTGATCACCGCAGCAGTACCGCAGGCGCCGGCTTCCTTGAAGTCCGACAGCTTGTCGATCAGCACATCGCCCTCAACCACTTCCAGGCCCAGACGCGATTTCGCCAGTTCGATCAGCGACAGACGGGTGATACCCGGCAATACCGATGGCGAGTTCGGTGTGATGAACTTGTTGTCGTGGGTGATCCCGAAGAAGTTGGCCGAACCGACTTCCTCGATTTTGGTGTGGGTCATCGGGTCCAGATAGATCGCATCGGCGAAGTTGGCTTTCTTCGCTTTCGAGCCCGGCATCAGACTGGCAGCGTAGTTGCCGCCGACCTTGGCGGCGCCGGTGCCTTGTGGGGCGGCGCGGTCGTAGCTGGAAATCTGGAAATTGTGCGGGGTCAGGCCGCCCTTGAAGTAGGCGCCAACCGGAATGCAGAAAATCGAGAAGATGAACTCGGGGGCGGTACGCACGCCGATGTTGTCACCCACGCCGATCACGAACGGACGCAGGTACAGCGCGCCGCCGGTGCCGTATGGCGGGATGAAGCGCTCGTTGGCACGAACCACTTCTTTACAGGCTTCGATGAACTGCTCGGTGTCGACCAGCGGCATCAGCAGACGCGCGCAGCTGCGTTGCATGCGCAGGGCGTTCTGGTCCGGGCGGAACAAGTTGATCGAGCCGTCCTTGCAACGATAGGCCTTCATGCCTTCGAAGCATTGCTGGCCATAGTGAAGGGCAGTGGAGCCTTCGCTGATGTGCAGCACGTTATCTTCGGTCAGGGTGCCTTTGTCCCACTCGCCATCGCGAAAGTACGACAGATAGCGTTTGTCGGTTTTGATGTAGTCAAAACCCAGCTTGTCCCAATTGATGCTTTCGTTACCCATGACACCCTCTATCACTGAACAACCGTCGAAACGGTTCAAGGCTTCTGACGTTTTTTGGATGGGCACAACAATACTTCATTCTTGAGCGGTTTCGCAGCCGCAATTCACGCCTTTGATCGTTCCCGCGCTCTGCGTGGGAATGCCTCAAGGGACGCTCTGCGCCCACTTTGGGACGCGGAGCGTCTCGGGCTGCGTTCCCACGCAGCGCGTGGGAACGATCAGAAACGGATGGATTTACAAGTGCAACGCATGCCCGAGCGCACGCAACGCCGCTTCTTGCACCGCTTCACCCAAAGTCGGATGCGCATGAATGGTGCCGCCGATGTCTTCCAGGCGCGCGCCCATTTCGAGGCTCTGCGCAAACGCCGTGGACAATTCCGAAACCCCGACACCCACCGCTTGCCAGCCGACAATCAGATGATTGTCCCGACGAGCGACCACCCGCACGAAGCCGCTTTTTGACTCCAGCGTCATCGCCCGTCCATTGGCGGCAAACGGGAAACTGGAAACGATGCAGTCGAGCCCGGCAGCCTTGGCCTCGTCCGGCGTCTTGCCCACCACCACCAGTTCCGGGTCGGTGAAGCACACGGCGGCGATGGCGGTCGGGTTGAATTCGCGGGTTTTGCCGCTGATCAACTCGGCAACCATTTCGCCTTGAGCCATTGCGCGGTGAGCCAGCATCGGCTCGCCGCTGAGATCGCCGATGGCATAGACATTGCGCATGCTGGTCTGGCAACGGCTGTCGATCTTGATCGCCGAGCCGTTCATTTCCAGACTCAGTGCTTCGAGGTTCCAGCCTTGGGTGTTGGGTTTGCGACCAACGGCCACCAGCACCTGATCGGTTTCCAGATTGAGGGTGTCGCCGTTCGGATCACGCACCTGCAACGTACCGTCGAAGCCCAAAACACTGTGCTTGAGATACAGCTTCACGCCCAGTTGCTTCAATGCGTCATGCACCGGTTGGGTCAGTTCCGCGTCATAGGCGGGCAGGATGCGATCCTGCGCTTCGACCACACTGACCTCGGCACCGAGCTTGCGGTAAGCAATGCCCAATTCCAGGCCGATGTAACCACCGCCAACCACGATCAGGCGTTTTGGTACGCTTTTCGGCGCCAACGCTTCGGTGGAGGAGATGATCGGCCCGCCGATCGGCAGGATCGGCAAATTGACGCTGGTGGAACCGGTGGCAAGCACCAGGTGCTCGCACTGGATGCGGGTGTCGCCGACTTCCACGGTTTTGCCGTCGATGACCTTGGCCCAGCCGTTGATGACCTGAACCTTGTTCTTCTTCAACAGGGCAGCCACGCCGGTGGTCAGGCGATCAACGATGCCGTCCTTCCATTCGACGCTTTTGCTGATGTCGAGGGTCGGCGCCGAGACGCTGATCCCCAGCGCCGAATGCTGACTGTGATGCTGAGTCTGGTGAAACTGCTCCGCCACATGAATCAGCGCTTTCGACGGAATGCAGCCGATGTTCAGGCAGGTGCCACCGAGCGATTGGCCTTCGACAAGAATGGTCGAAATGCCCAACTGCCCGGCGCGAATCGCCGTGACATAACCGCCGGGGCCGCCACCGATAATCAGCAGCGTGGTGTTCAGAGTTTGCATTCCATCACTCCACAAACAGGGTCGCGGGTTGTTCGAGCAGGCCACGAATGGCCTGGATGAAGAGCGCCGCGTCCATGCCGTCGACCACGCGGTGATCGAAGGAGCTGGAGAGGTTCATCATCTTGCGGATCACCACCTGGCCTTTGACGACCATCGGGCGTTCGACGATTTTATTCACGCCGACGATCGCCACTTCCGGCAGGTTCAAAACAGGCGTGCTGACAATGCCGCCCAGCGCACCGAGGCTGGTCAGGGTAATAGTCGAGCCTGACAGCTCATCGCGGCTGGCCTTGCCATTGCGCGCGGCATTGGCCAAACGTGAGATCTCGGCGGCGCTGTCCCACAGGCTGCGTGCCTCGGCGTGACGAACCACTGGCACCATCAAACCGACATCGCTTTGTGTGGCGACGCCGATGTGTACCGCGCCGAGACGGGTGATGACCTGGGCTTCGTCGTCATAGCGGGCGTTCATTTGCGGGAAGTCACGCAGGGCAACGACCAGAGCGCGCACGAGGAACGGCAGCAGGGTCAACTTGCCACGGCTCGCACCGTGTTTTTCATTCAGGTGCGCGCGCAGCTCTTCAATCGCGGTGACGTCGATTTCTTCGACATAGCTGAAATGCGCAGCACGCTGGGTGGCGTCCTGCATGCGCTGGGCGATCTTGCGGCGCATGCCGATCACCTGAATCTGCTCTTCGTCATTACGCTGGGCGTAAGCGGCGGATACAGGCGCAGAGGCGTTCGATTGACCTTGCGCCAGATAGGTGTCGAGATCTTCGTGCAACACGCGTCCGGCCGGGCCGGTGCCGCGTACCAGACGCAACTGAATGCCCAGATCCAGCGCATGCTTGCGCACGGCCGGTGAGGCCAGTGGGCGTTCATCCGCTTCACGAGCAACCATCGGGCCTTGGCAAACAGTCGCCGGACGCGGCGCGGCGGCGACAGGTTTGCTCTCGACCGAAGCTTCCGCTTTCGGCGCAGCAGGTGCCTCTTTAACAGGCGCTGGCGCGGCAGACTCTTTCAGGTTGCCGGCACCTTCAACTTCAATGCTGATCAGCACACTGCCTACCGCCATGACTTCACCCGGCTGACCGCCCAGCGCAATGACCTTGCCATGGACCGGTGACGGAATATCGACCATCGCCTTGTCGGTCATCACGTCCGCCAGCACCTGATCTTCAACGACCAGATCACCAACCTTGACGTGCCACTGCGACAGTTCTACTTCTGCGATGCCTTCGCCAATGTCCGGCATCTTGATAACGTGCGTGCCCATTCAGACCTCCATGACCCGTTTCAACGCCGCGCCCACTCGGGACGGCCCAGGGAAATA
>NZ_JBIUWI010000020.1:83860-84853 GCF_044743385.1 Pseudomonas sp. NPDC087639
CCCACTCTTGCGCGTGCGGGTAGGGGGTGTCCCAACCGGTGACGCGTTCGATCGGCGCTTCCAGGTGATGGAAGCAATGCTCTTGCACCAGCGATACCAGTTCGGCGCCGAAACCGCAGGTGCGGGTGGCTTCGTGCACCACCACGCAACGACCGGTTTTCTTCACGGAGTTGACGATGGTTTCCAGGTCCAGCGGCCACAGGCTGCGCAGGTCGATGACTTCGGCGTCGACGCCGCTTTCTTCAGCCGCGACTTGCGACACATAAACGGTGGTGCCGTAGGTCAGCACGGTCACGTCCTTGCCCGGACGGGTGATCGCGGCGACGTCCAGCGGCACGGTGTAGTAGCCGTCCGGAACCTGTGCGGCAGGGTGCTTCGACCACGGGGTAACAGGACGGTCGTGATGGCCGTCGAACGGGCCGTTGTACAGGCGTTTTGGCTCGAGGAAGATCACCGGGTCATCGTTTTCGATGGAGGCGATCAGCAGGCCTTTGGCGTCGTAGGGGTTGGACGGCATGACGGTGCGCAGACCGCAGACCTGGGTGAACATCGCTTCGATGCTCTGGCTGTGGGTCTGGCCACCGTAGATGCCGCCGCCGCAAGGCATGCGCAGGGTCATCGGCGCGGTGAACTCGCCAGCCGAGCGATAACGCAGACGCGCCGCTTCGGAAATGATCTGGTCGGAGGCCGGGTAGACGTAGTCGGCGAACTGGATTTCAGCCACCGGACGCAGACCGTAAGCGCCCATGCCGACGGCAACGCCGACGATGCCACTCTCGGAGATCGGAGCATCGAACACTCGCGAGGCGCCGTACTTGGTCTGCAAGCCCTCGGTGCAACGGAACACGCCGCCGAAATAACCGACGTCCTGACCGAACACCACCACATTGTCATCACGCTCAAGCATCACATCCATGGCCGAGCGCAGGGCCTGGATCATGGTCATGGTGGTCGTGGTCATGGCGGTTTCCAACTGAATATTGTTGTTGTGAT
>NZ_JBIUWI010000021.1:0-298 GCF_044743385.1 Pseudomonas sp. NPDC087639
AGCCGGTCATCTGGAAAGCCATCAAGCACGGCGCCGTGCTGGAAAACGTCGTCATCGACGACGCCAAGCACGCCGACTACGCCGATGTCAGCCTGACTCAGAACAGCCGCGCCGCGTACCCGCTGGAACACGTTGCCAAGCGTTCCGAGCACAACCTGGGCGGCGAGCCAAACGCTGTGATCTTCCTGACCTGCGACCTGACCGGCGTACTGCCGCCAGTGTCGATCCTCAACGAAGAACAAGCGGCGTACCACATCCAGTCCTCATACACCGCACTCGTGGGATCGACTGAAATGCG
>NZ_JBIUWI010000021.1:308-45746 GCF_044743385.1 Pseudomonas sp. NPDC087639
GCATCAAGTCGACCGTCGCCACCTGCGTCGGCGCACCGGTCTTCCCGCGTCCGGCTGGCGAATACGCAGAACTGCTGATCAAGCGCATCCGCGGCTTCGGCTCCAAGGTCTACCTGGTCAACACCGGCTGGACCGGCGGCGGCTACGGCGTCGGCAAACGCTTCAACATCCCGACCACCCGCGCAGTGATCGCAGCCATCCAGAGCGGCGCACTGATCGGTACCGCCACCGAGCACCTCGACACCATCAACCTCGACGTGCCACTGGCCGTACCGGGCGTTGAAACCAACCTGCTCAACCCACGCAACACCTGGGCTGACAAGGCTGCATACGACGAGGCTGCCAAGGCACTGGCCGGTCTGTTCATCGAGAACTTCAAGAAGTTCGAAGTGAGCGACGCGATCAAGGCTGCTGGGCCGAAGTTGTAAGACTTAGTTCTGGTGAGTGAAAAAGCCGCCTCTTGAGGGCGGCTTTTTTGTGGGTGATGGGTTGGGTGTCATTATCAGATCAACTGCCATTATTCCCGCAGCGTTCGCGTTAAACAGCCAGAATAATGCCACTTAAGTAGCCGCGAACTCTATACGCCGTTCTTCTTCTCTTCAGCCTTCATAGCCATTGCCGCCTGGTATGCAGTACTCGCAGCATCTCCACAGCATCAACTTTGATTGTGTAGATGATGTAGTAGTTTGGGGTGACAACCATTTCGCGGGTGCCTTGCGCGATACCTCTTTTGTATAAAGCTGGCTGCTGGCGGACGCTTTCTCCCTTCGATTCGAAAAGCTCATCGAGCTTAATCGCTGCAGCGGGATTTTCCTGGCCGATACGCTCCATGATGTTTTCTCGGTCATCCAGCGCCTCTTGGCGCCAGACCAACCTCATCAACGTACTCGCTGACGCAGAGCATCCCGCTTGGCGGCAAATATCCTGCGAGCGTCTTCATCGCTGACGCTGGGTCTTGGGTCATCAATGCTGATTTGTACCTGTTGCTTGACCCATTCTTCATATGCCGCAGCTTCATGAGCTTGTTTCATCGCTTCGGCGCGATCAGGGCGGGCATAGGTTTTTATCTGCAGAGGGTCATAGCTGGAGGCGTCCACATCGAAGTGATTGATACCTACTCCTTGCAGGTAGGTCACCAGTGTTTCGAACCGCTTGAACAGTCGCACCTGACCACTGCGTTGTGCTGCCAGTGAATATTCCTTGTTTCCTTGCTGAATCTGAATTGACCAGCCACCGGGTTTGGCGACGATATGTGCGCTACTGATCGAACCATTCTCAAACAATCGCGCGAGAGTACTGTGATCAATGGTTTCAGTGGTCATGAAGGCGAGCTCTTGGTTGAACAATGGCTCCCATCGTACGCAATCAATAATAGTTTGCAAAATTCAACTCCTGTGCTGGACGCCGGGTGTGCAGCATCCATGTTCTTTGGTCAGGCAGGCGCTAGTTATTTGAGCGCGCATCTGCCTGAGATTGTTTTCAGGCGGGTGCTTTCCAATTGAGCATCTGCTGCTGCGCGACTTGCAGCAGGTCACAGCCATCCTGCGTCAGCAGATAGAGGGCGTGGGTGATGTGGGGGATGTCTTCGACGTCGGCTTGTTTGAAGCTGAGGCAGTAGAGGGTTTTTAGCAGGTCGCTTGACGCGCGCAGGCGTTGGACGGCGCATTCGAGGATGTCTTGCGGGTTGGCCGCTGTGTCGATGATCAGGGGCTTGGTGTCGGTGAGGTTGGATTCGAGTGGGCGGTAGCGATCGGTGGTGAACTGGGTCCATTTTTTCATTTTTCTTCTCTCTATAGGCGTTCCAATAGCCGCCGCCATCATGACCAAACGATGGGAGGCGACTGTGTTCGGGTTGGTCAACCAGAGAGAGAGAACTCCGTGTACGCCGAAGCGTCCCAAACACAGCCGCCATAAAGCATGCCGCACAATAGATGGCGGCAAGCATACAAGGGCATGCGCAGTTTCTCTCTCTCAATTTCAGGTGACCAAACCCGAGTCGCTGATTTGGCAGCGACAGTCACGACTATAGATTTGACTTACCAAGCCGCGATAGACGGCAAGGGAGTCTGTGTTTGTAGGAACGGGACGAATACCGGATAGGGCATTGCTGTAGGTTTTTTCGCCGGCTCACCGATCCTCGCCATCAACGAACATGCCGACTCGTCGCCACATCCAGCACGGTGGTGTTCAGCCCGGTTGCGGGGGTGTAAATCGTGCCTTTCACCGCTGAGAACTGGACGTCTCTGCCGCCCAGGGACACACGGCGTTCGCCCTGGTCCATTTCGGTGAAGTAGGTGTACGAACACTCTTCCATGGCCCGGTACTGCTCCTGGGCGTTGACGATGGCATCGGCGAGTTGGTTGTTTCCAGGTTTGTTGTTTAAGGAGTCTGCTGGCGGTGTGCGGCTTTCAGTTTTGCAACTTCTAATAGTTCGCAGCCGTCTTGAGTCAATAAATAAAGCGCAGTGATGATGTTTGGAATGTCTTTAACGTCCGCTTGTTTGAAACACATGCAGTAAAGAGTCTCCAGTAGATTGCCGGCGGCGCACAGACGTTGTTGAGCCGCATCCAGCAAGTCCTCATGGCAGGCGTCGGTGTCGATAACCAGCACCGGATTTTCGCCGTAGCTGGTTTTCAAACGGCGGTAGCGGTTGCTGGGTGGGTGCAGTGAGGTCATGGATTAAGGCTGTCCTTTTAGAAGTCGCTACAGTGCGATTCAGTCGCGCCGGTCACTATAGGAGGGCGTCGCGCGGTGGAACAAGACAGCCGGGATGGACAGAGTTCGTAGGGGTTTTTCCTGGGTTCGGGCATTTGCCCTACGTGTTTTCATGGCGTTTTCAAGGCAAAACCCTTAGGCGGGAAGTTTCCTACGGGTTTGTCAGGCGCTTCCGACCAAACCTCTGTATCTTGCGCGCCAGAATCTGTGCGACGTTTCCAAACGTCCGATACGCGCTTAAAGGGAATTAGGTATGCAGTGGCTACGAATGGCCTCGATTGTATTGCTATGGGTCAGCGGTTGCCGTTTGACGATGGCCGCAGAACCCGGCAATTCGCTGGTGTTGAATTATCTGGATCGAACCGGTTGGCCGGAGGCGCTTAACAGCCAGGCGAATGTCGACACGGCTTCGCGCGCCGAAGTGCTGATGTTCGGCAAAGCCTTGCTCGCCAGTGAATCGCTCGACGAATCGGGTCTGAAGCAACGTTTGGGTGTGCCGCAAGTGCAGCTCAAATCGATCAGGCAGGTGCGCGATGGTCTGTGGGATCATTTGCTGAGCACTTATCGCAACGCCAGTCAGGACTGTGCCGAACAGCCGTTTTGTCCGCAGGTGCGCAGCGTCGCCGACCTGCGTCAGTTGGCGGCGGCGTTCACGGGCGATATCAGCCCGGCCCATGCGCTGTGGGCGAGCAAGAGCCTGAGCGTGCATGAGCAGGTATTGAACGAGCAGTTGCGCGTGGCGGTGCTGCTGCCCTGAGTGAAGGTCAGGTTTCGGTGAGGACTTGCGGTGTCGCTGAAATGGCGAACTGCGGAAGGTCTTCGGGTCCCCGCATGCATCCGCCCAACATCAGGGCGGTGAAGGTGAGGACGAGGGCTAACTTCAATCTGTAGTGCATGGTCACTCCTTTGAAATGTTTGCGCGCATCAGCCGTCCGGGCGTGATACGGAGGTGGAGCGGGCACGCTATCGCGATGTCGGCAAACACCGCGATAAACAAATCGTGGCGTTTGTTTCAGCCAGTGGCCAGGCCTCTGGGGCTGTATCATCTCGTATCGATTTGCCCCCCGACCTTTTCTCGACTCGCTGCGATCGCCCGCTAGGCTGTTGGCATGGCAGCGGTCAAAGGAGTGACAGCCAATGCACAACACCCTGGAACAGGTTTTTGGTTATCCACAGTTTCGCCCCGGACAAGAGACCGCGATCAGCGCGGTGCTGGCCGGGCGCTCGGCAGCGGCGATTTTCCCCACGGGTTCTGGCAAGTCTCTTTGCTATCAGTTACCGGCGCTGATGCTGCCGAATCTGACGCTGGTGGTCTCGCCGTTGCTCGCATTGATGCAGGATCAACTGGCGTTTCTGCAACGCCACGGCATTTCGGCGGGCAGCATCGATTCGGCGCAGAGCCGCGATGACGCCAATGACGTGATGGCCCGCGCCCGTTCGGGCGAATTGAAGATTCTGATGATCTCCGTGGAGCGCCTGAAAAACGAGCGCTTCCGCAACTTTTTGCAGCAGGTGCCGATCTCGTTGCTGGTGGTGGACGAGGCGCACTGCATCTCGGAGTGGGGGCACAATTTCCGCCCCGATTACCTCAAGCTGCCGGACTACCAAAAGCAGTTCAACATCCCGCAAACCCTGCTGTTGACGGCTACGGCAACGCCAAAAGTCATCGCCGACATGCAGGCCAAATTTGCCATTGCCGCCGAGGATGTGGTGACGACCGGTTTCTATCGGCCCAATCTCAATCTGCTGGTGGAACCGGTGCGCGGGCAGGACAAGCGGCGGCGTCTGGTGGACTGGATGGCCGAGCGTCCGGGCCAGCCAAGCATCGTCTATGTGACCTTGCAGAAAACCGCCGAGCACATCGCCGAACACCTTGAGCGCAACGGTATTCAGGCCGAGGCCTATCACGCCGGTTTGCCCCACGATAAACGCGAAGCCATCCAGAAACGCTTCATGGCCGGTCAGTCCAATTGCATCGTTGCAACCATCGCTTTTGGCATGGGCATCGACAAGAGCGACATACGCAATGTGGTGCATTTCGACCTACCCAAATCCATCGAAAACTACAGTCAGGAAATCGGCCGCGCCGGGCGTGACGGGCAGCCGTCGGACTGCCTGGTGCTGGCCAACCGTGACAGTCTCAATGTGCTGGAAAACTTCGTTTACGGCGACACCCCGGAGCGCGACGGCATTCGCTATGTGCTCGATGAACTGAAGGCCTCGGAACCGGAAGGGCAGTGGGAGTTTCTGCTCGGACCGCTGGCGGATCAGAGCAACATCCGCGCGTTGCCGCTGAAGACCTTGCTGGTGCAATTGGAACTGCGTGGCTTGATTGCCCCGCGCTACGCGTATTACGCCGAATACCGCTTCAAATACTTGCTCGAGCCTGAGGCGCTGCTTGAGCGTTTCGAGGGCGAACGTCGGGAGTTTGTCGCGGCGCTTATCCAGACGTCGACCCGTGCGCGTACCTGGGCCACGGTGAATTTCGAGGCGATGTATTCGCAGTATTCGGCTGAGCGTAATCGGGTGGTGAAGGCGCTGGATTATTTCCAGGAGAAGGGCTGGGTCGAGCTTGAGAGCAAGCAGATGACCGAGGTCTACAGCCTGCTGCAAAGCGATTTTGACAGCGACGTGTTGAGCGGTGAGTTACACGATTACTTCACCCGCCATGAGCAGACGGAAGTCGCGCGGATTCACGCGATACTCGATGTGTTCGCCACTGAACGCTGTTTGGGTTATCGGCTGGCGGAGTACTTCGGTGATCACGATGCGCCTGAGCGCTGCGGGCATTGTTCGGTGTGTCATGGGCATGTCGCTCGACTGCCAGCGCCATCGGAGTTGCCAGCGCTTGTGGATAAAAATTTTGCCGCGCTGTGCAGTGACTTTATCCACAGGCATGAGCAGCACACGGGCAATGCACCGACGTCGGAACGGCTGACGCGGTTTTTGTGCGGGATCAGTGTGCCGCTGTTTACCAAGCTCAAGGCGCGAGCGATTTCCGGTTATGCGGCGTTGGAGGAGTATCCGTATGCCGAAGTGCGGGGTTGGGTTCAAGCACATCTCTGAGGCTGCATCCATCCGCTGAATGTCGATCATCACGGTAATAAACTTCAAAAACCGTCGTTGGCTGACTATGGTGAGACCAGTCTTTGGATCGCCAACAAGAGAACAACATGAGCCAGACATTCGATATTCAGCAGGCGGCGGTGATCGGTGCGGGCACCATGGGGCGTGGCATTGTCATGTGCCTGGCCAATGCCGGCGTGACGGTGCAATGGGTGGATAACAATCCACAGATGCTTGAGCAGGCGCTCGCAACCGTTGCCGATACTTATGCACATAACGTGCGTCAGGGGCGGATCGATCAGGCCGAGGCTGATGCACGTCTCGCGCGGGTCAGCGCGGCGGCCGATTACGCGTCGATCCGCAATGTCGATCTGGTGATCGAGGCGGTCTACGAAAACCTTGAGCTCAAGCAGAAGATCTTTCGCGAACTGGATGGCTTGCTCAAGCCTGAGGCTCTATTGGCGAGTAATACGTCGGCGCTGGATATCGATGCGATTGCTGCCGCAACCAAACGACCTGAGCAAGTGCTGGGCCTGCATTTTTTCAGCCCGGCGCACATCATGAAGCTGCTGGAAATCGTTCGCGGCGCGCAGACTTCGCCCGTAGCACTGGAAGCTGCGTTGGCGCTGGGCAAGCGTATGGGCAAGGTCAGTGTGGTCTCCGGCAACTGTCACGGTTTTATCGGCAACCGCATGCTGCATCCGTATGTGCTGGAGGCGCGCAAGATGCTGCTTGAAGGCGCTTATCCACAGCAGGTTGATGCGGCGTTGCAGGGCTTCGGTTTTGCGATGGGACCGTTCCGCATGTACGACGTGGTCGGTATCGATCTGGAGTGGCGTGCGCGTGAGCTGGCCGGCAAAGGCCAGGACGCGCCTGAGGTTCAGGTGGATAACCGCTTGTGCGAGATGGGTCGGTTTGGGCAGAAGTCCGGCAATGGTTACTACCACTATGAGCCGGGCAGTCGTCAGGCTGAGCATGATCCTGAGGTTGATGCGCTGGTATTGCAGGTCAGCGAAAGTCTGGGCTTTCAGCGTCGTGAGATCGGCCCGGAAGAGATTCTTGAGCGTTGTCTGCTGGCGCTGGTCAACGAGGGCGCGAAGATTCTGCAGGAAGGCATTGCCGAGTCGGCCCATGACATCGATCTGGTGTATCTGAATGGCTATGGCTTCCCGGCGGACCAGGGCGGGCCGATGGCCTGGGCGGATCAGCAGGGGCTCGCGGATATTCATCAGCGCTTGTTGGCGCTGGAGACGCGGCAGGGCGATCAGTGGAAACCGACGCGGTTGATTGGTGAGTTGGCGGCGCATGGGAAGGGGTTTGCTGACCGGTGAATGATGTGGCGCCTGTGCCGGCGCCTTCGCGGGCAAGCCCGCTCCCACAGGTATAGTGGGCGTTCTCACGGTCAGCGTGAGAACGCCCAATACGAGAACTACGCATGAACCAACGCTCTGACTACCCGCATTTCCAGCCAATCACCACGCGCTGGCACGACAACGACGCCTACGGTCACGTCAACAACGTCACTTATTACAGCTTCTTCGACACGGCCGTTAATACCTACCTGATTCAGGTTGGAGGGCTGGATATCCATGACGGTGAGGTGGTGGGTTTTGTGGTCAGTTCGGCGTGCGATTACTTCGCCTCGATCGCTTTCCCTGATCTGATCGAGATCGGTTTGCGGGTCGGCAAGTTGGGCAACAGTTCGGTGCAGTATGAACTGGCGGTATTCAAGGTCGGCGAAAGCGAAGCGTGTGCCGCCGGGCGTTTCGTGCACGTGTTTGTCGATCGGGCGAGCAATCAGCCAGTGCCTATTCCTGCTGGGTTACGCGGGGCGCTGGAAAGATTGGTGGTGTGAAAAAAGTAAAAAAATCGCAGCCCTAGGGCTGCGATTTTTGCTTTACCGGCCAACGAGGTGTTTAGGCCTCAGTCGCGATACTTGTGATGTTTGCGGTGGCCATAAGCGTGGCCGCGGCCCGGGTGACGGTCGCGATAGTAGCGACGGTCATCGTGACGGCGATCATAGCGACGATCATCGTCATCGCTTTTGTTGCCCATGTAGTTACCCAGGGCGCCACCGGCGCCGCCACCTGCTGCGGAGCCGATCAGGCTGCCGGTGGTGCCGCCCATGCTGCGGCCAACCACGTTACCGCCGGCCGCGCCCAACGCACCGCCAATGGCGGCTTCGCCACGGCTGCGTTTGTCTGCGCCTACCGCACTACCACCCGCGCCGCCCAGGGCTGCGCCGATGGTGGAACCTGTATTGCCGCCTAACGACTGACCGACGACCGAGCCAAGAACCCCGCCCAATGCGCCGCCCACACCTGCTTCGGTGGTGCCGCCGGCGGAAGCAAAACCACTGACCAGGCCAAGGGACAACAAGAGAATCGAGGAGAACTTCATAGATGAGCCTCAAAGGGATGACGGCGCCGATCCTGAGGCTGTGTAACAAGCGTGACAATCGAAATCCGACGAATAGCACGACTTGTATACAAAAGCGTAAGTTACTGTTTTATGGGCGGAACTTAAGCGATTTTCGCCGGTCTTTAGCTACTTCGGACAGGCCGCTTTTGTGAAAAAGCGGCCTTTTTTGTGGGCGATGGAAACGCAAAAAACAAGCGTTGATCGTAACCATGCTCTGCGTGGTTACGCATCCCTGGACGCTCCGCGTTGCAAAAGAAAAAAGATCGCAGCCTTTAAGCGGACTTGGCCATGATCAACCCGGTCTCGCTCGCCGCTTCCAACCGGATCGCAATGAACTTGGATGTCGGCGTATGGCTACCATCCCCAGTGCTTTCCAGCGGCACCAGCGGGTTCACTTCCGGATAATAAGCAGCAGCTTGTCCAGCCGGAATATCAAACGCCAACAGCGTGAAGCCCTTCACCCGACGCTCGCGACCATCGTCCCAGATCGAAACGATGTCAGCCTTCTGCCCCGGCCGGAAGCCCAGGCGAATAATGTCGGCTTCGTTGACGAACAACACATCACGCTGACCCTTCACCCCGCGATAACGGTCGTCGAGGCCGTAGATCGTGGTGTTGTACTGATCGTGGGAGCGCATCGATTGCAGGATCAGATCCGGCAGTTGCCCGGTCGCGCGGGTGCGTTCGTGTACCAGATCCTTCGGCAAAAGGTTCGGGCGGAAATTGGCGCGGCCCGATGGCGTGTTCCACTTACGTGCGCCGGCGCTGTTGCCGAGGTAGAAGCCGCCCGGATTTTTGACCTTCTCGTTGAACTCCTTGAAGCCGGGAATGGTGTCGGCGATCAGCTCGCGGATACGCCCGTAATCGGCCACCAACCAGTTCCAGTCCACCGGTTTGCTGCCCAGGGTCGCGGCGGCGATGCCGGCGATGATCGACGGTTCCGAGCGCATCTGATTCGACAGCGGCTGCAACTGGCCGTTGGAGGCGTGGACCATGCTGAACGAGTCTTCCACGGTGACGGCTTGCGGGCCTTCAGTCTGGATGTCGATGTCGGTACGGCCGAGGCACGGCAGGATCAACGCGTCTTTACCGTGAGCCAGATGGCTGCGGTTGAGCTTGGTGCTGATCTGCACGGTCAGGTCGCAATTGCTCAGCGCCGCGAACGTGCGCGGGCTGTCTGGCGTGGCCTGGGCGAAGTTACCGCCCAGCCCGATGAAGACTTTGGCGCGGCCCTCGGCCATCGCATGGATTGCCTCGACCACGTTGTGGCCGTTTTCACGCGGCACCTTGAACTGGAAGCGACGCTCAAGCGAATCAAGAAACGCCACTGGCGGACGTTCATTGATGCCCATCGTGCGGTCGCCCTGCACGTTACTGTGGCCGCGCACCGGGCACAGGCCCGCACCCGGCTTGCCGATGTTGCCGCGCAGCAACATCAGGTTGGCGATTTCCTGAATGGTCGGCACCGAATGGCGATGCTGGGTGATGCCCATGGCCCAGCACATGATCACGTTCTTGCCTTTGGCGTACATGCGCGCCGCTTGCTCGATTTCCACCAGGGTCAGGCCGGATTGCTCGACGATCTGCTCCCATGACGTGTCGTCGACAACGCCGAGGTACTCCAGCACATTGGCGCTGTGGGCGTTGAGGAAGTCGTGGTCGAAAACGGCCGGGGCGCCAGCCTTTTGCGCATCGCGTTCCCATTGCAGCAGGAACTTGGCCATGCCGCGCAGCACTGCCATGTCGCCGCCCAGTGCCGGGCGGAAATACGCGGTGTTGGTCGGCTTGTCGCCGTTGGTGAGCATTTCGATCGGGTGTTGCGGGTGCTGGAAGCGTTCCAGACCGCGTTCTTTCAGCGGGTTGATGCACACCACCTGAGCGCCACGTTTCACTGCTTCGCGCAGCGGTTCGAGCATTCGCGGGTGGTTGGTGCCCGGGTTCTGGCCCCAGACGAAAATTGCGTCGGCGTGTTCGAAATCGTCGAAAGTCACGGTGCCTTTGCCGACGCCGACACTTTGCGCCAACGCCACACCGCTGGCTTCGTGGCACATGTTCGAGCAGTCAGGGAAATTGTTGGTGCCGAAGGCGCGCACGAACAGCTGATACAGATACGCCGCTTCGTTGCTGGCGCGACCCGAGGTGTAGAACTCGGCCAGATCCGGGCTCGGCAGATTTTGCAGATGTTTGGCGATCAGGGCGTACGCGTCGTCCCAAGCGATCGGTTTGTAACGATCGGTCTCGGCGTCGTAGACCATCGGCTCGGTCAGGCGGCCCTGATACTCAAGCCAGTAATCGCTCTGTTCCAGCAGCGAAGTCACGCTGTGTTTGGCGAAGAATTTGGCATCCACCCGGCGCTTGGTCGCTTCCCAGTTCACCGCTTTGGCGCCGTTCTCGCAGAATTTGACCATGCCGCTTTCCGGCGAATCGCCCCAGGCGCAACCCGGGCAATCGAAGCCGCCGTTCTGGTTGGTCTTGAGCATCATGCGCAGGTTTTTCAGCGCGTTGTCGCTGGTCAACCAGGCCTGGGCCACACTGATCAGGGCACCCCAGCCGCCGGCTGCACCTTTGTAAGGCTTGTAGCGCGGGACAGGTTTCTGGTCGGCTTGATGATGTTGGCTCACGCTTGATTCTCCATCGCGGGGCTATACACCCGCGGCGCACTTTTCTGCGGCAGGTGGATGAGATTGAGGTTGTGTCGACGGGCCCATTGCACGGCAAGGCCTGTGGGGGCGGACAGGCTGACCAGGGTCTGGATGCCGGCGCGCAAAACTTTCTGGATCAATTCGAGGCTGCAACGGCTGGTGACAATCGCCAGCCCGCCTTCTGTGGATATCTTCTGGCGGATCAGCCCGCCGATCAGCTTGTCGAGGGCGTTGTGCCGGCCGATGTCTTCGCGACCGAGCAGCAGTTCACCGCTGGCGTTCATAAACACCGCTGCGTGTACCGCACCGCAATGCTGACCGAGCGGCTGGAACGCACCGATGCGCTGGCGCAAACCGTCGAGCCATGCAAGCGGTGGCAACGGCGCGCCGGCCAACACTTTGAGATCGGGCAGCGCTTGTTCCACCGCTTCGACGCCGCACAAGCCGCAACCACTGGTGCCGGCCAACTGGCGACGTTGTTGTTTGAGGTTCCAGAAGGCACGGTTGGCGATGGTCACTTGCGCGTATTGCGCCGAGCCTGCGCCAGTCAGTTGCAGGTCATAGATATCGGTAGCGTCTTCGATGATGCCGCTGCCGAGGCTGAAGCCGACGATGAAGTCTTCAAGGTCGGTCGGCGTCACCAGCATGACCGCCTGGCTGATGCCGTTGTAGGCGATCGCCAACGCGACTTCCTCGGCCAGCGCGGTGCTGGCCGATTCCTCGAGGGGCAAATCGCTGTAACTGTAGGTCTGACTGGCGGCGGGCGCGGGCGTTTCAAGTGCAGGCGCCGCGCAGGCTGGGCGCTTGGCGTTCATGGCATCACCGACGGATTGATCAACGCTAAGACTAGGCGCGGCAAGATGTCGCGTCTAATCGCTAATGTCGATCTTCCGATAGATGCCGTCGATCAAGACTCGCCTGGTGATTTTTGATACAGCGCGAAACAGGCTTCGGCCAGCGCCGAACGCGGGGCACCACGGCGCATGATCAGGCCCAGCGACGCGAGGGTTTGAGCGTTTTCGATCGGTTGCAGGCGCAGGTGATCGGTAAGCTTTTCGAGGCCTCCGTCGAGCGGCATGATCGCGCAGCAAAAGCCGTTGTGTACGGCTTGTAACAATTGATGCACAGCGTCGGTTTGCAGCAACGGCTGCGGCGTCAGGTTACGGCTGTGGAAGTTGTGGTCGATGGACTGGCGAAAATGCATGCCGCTGGTCAGCATGCCCAACGGCAGTTCGATCAACGATTCCCAGCTTAACGGCGCCTCGCCAAAAGTGAACGAACGCTGGTCGTAGAGCAGGCCCATGCGGGTTTCGCTTAAAGCCAGGGCTTCGAAGCGTTCGTTATCCAGACGATCCAGATAAGACACGCCAAGGTCGATGCGATTGTTCGCCAGATGCTCGAGGATCTGCTCGGAACTGAGCGCCGACAGTTCGAAACGCAGATCCGGGTGCGCGGCGTGCAGGCGTTGCATCAGCGGCAACGGATCGAAGCTCGACAGCGGCACCACGCCCAAGCGCAGCGTGCCGATCAGGTTGCCGCGACACGCCGCCGCTTCCGCCTGCAAACCGTCATAAGCCGCCAACACCGTGCGCGCCCACGCCAGCACCCGTTCGCCCGGCGCGGTGAAGCCTTCGAAACGCTGGCCACGGTTGACCAGCGGCAGATCGAGCTCTTCTTCAAGGCTGCGCAGGCGCATCGACAGGGTCGGCTGGGTGATATGGCAGCGCGCGGCGGCTTGGCCGAAGTGGCGGGTTTCGTCGAGGGCGATGAGGAATTTCAGCTGCTTGATGTCCATCTTCGCTCCGAAGGGTGGCGGCGGGGGTGGGTGATTCTACCGCTTGGGGGGCGGCAGGGTCATTGGTCGGCTTGGAACCGGGTTTGTCCGCGGTGGTCTAGTCTTGGTCGACGACCCTTTTATTCCATGGAGTGAACACGATGAGCTTATTCAGTTTTATCAAAGAAGCCGGTGAGAAAATTCTCGATGCGCTGACGCCGGACAAGGCCGAGGCCAACGGTGATGCGCTGACCAAGCATGTGCAGGACGCGTTGTCGGGAATTGATACTTCCAAGATCCAGGTCAAAGTCGAGGGCGAGAAGGTGATCGCCACCGGTGAAGCTTCAAGTCAGGAAGAAAAGGAAAAGATTCTGTTGGCATTGGGTAACGTCGCCGGCGTCAGCGGTGTTGACGATCAGATCACGGTAACCGGGCCAGTGGTGGCTGCCGCCCGGTTTGTCGTGGTGAAAAAAGGCGACACCCTCAGCGCGATTTCTCTCGCGGTGTATGGCAACGCCAACCAGTACAACAAGATTTTCGAGGCCAACAAACCGCAGCTCAAACATCCGGACAAAATCTATCCGGGGCAGACACTGCGCATCCCTGAGTAATCTGCAAGATCCTGTGGTGAGGGGATTTATCCCCGACCGGCTGCGCAACAGGCGCAAAAAAACCAGGGCCGCTGCGCTGCCCATCGGGGATGAATCCCCTCGCCACAATGGATCTTCATAAACCGGAAATGAGGTCGCGGTAATCCTCGACCGCTGCAAACTCCGCAGTATCTTTCGGCCCTTTGCGGCTGTCCGGTTCTTTGACCGCCAACAAGTGCGCCACACCGAAATCCCGCGCACTGCGCAGAATCGGCAAGGTGTCGTCGATGAACAGACTGCGCGCCGGATCAAAACCGATATCCGTCTGCAAGGCATCCCAGAACTGCGGGTTCTCCTTGGGGTAACCGTAATCGTGCGAACTGATCAACCGCTCGAAGTACGGCGCCAGTTCAATCCGCTCCAGCTTCAACGACAGCGAATCACGGTGCGCGTTGGTGATCATGATCACCCGTTTGCCGGCCCGTTTTATTGCCGCCAGAAAGGTATCGGCATCCGGGCGCAGGGCGATCAGGTGCGCGGTTTCCTGCTTCAATTCACGCACTGACAACTTCAGCTCCGCGCTCCAGAAATCCAGGCAATACCACTGCAATTGACCGGCATGTCGCTCGAACAGCGGTTGCAATTCCATCTCGGCCATGGCCCGGCTGATCCCGTGGAGATCGGCGTAACGTTGGGGCAGATGTTCCAGCCAGAAATGGTTATCGAAGTGCAGATCCAGCAACGTGCCGTCCATGTCCAGCAGAACGGTATCGATGTCGGACCACGGTAATGAAGGCATGGCAACGTCTCGAACGGTGAAAAGATATCCGACGTAAACAATCGGGAAAGCCGCGTTATAGTAGCGCGTTCACGCCAAGGAGCTTTGCATGCGCCAGAAACCCACTGTACTTGCCCGCGAAATCGTCGCCACCAGCCGCCTGTTTTGCGTCGAAGAACTGAAGCTGCGTTTTTCCAACGGCGTGGAGCGCACTTACGAGCGGCTGGTCGGCAAGGGTGCGGGATACGGCGCGGTGATGATCGTGGCGATGCTCGATGCCGAGCATGCGGTGCTGGTCGAGGAATACTGCGGCGGCACTGACGAATACGAGTTGTCCTTGCCTAAAGGTTTGATCGAGCCGGGCGAAGATGTGTTGGCGGCGGCCGAGCGTGAACTCAAGGAAGAGGCGGGTTTCGGCGCGCGGCAACTGGAACATCTGACCGAGCTGTCGCTGTCGCCCGGTTACATGAGCCAGAAGATTCAGGTGGTGCTGGCCACCGATCTGTACGAGGAACGTCTGGAGGGCGATGAGCCCGAGCCGATGCGGGTCGACAAGGTCAATCTTCGGGAGTTGTCGGCGCTGGCGCTGAATCCGCAGTTTTCCGAAGGGCGCGCCTTGGCGGCGCTTTATTTGACCCGCGACCTGCTGAGCCAGCGCGGTGTTTTCAGTTATGAGTGAGCGTTTGATGAATTTCCCGCACCCGTTGATGGCGCCAGTGATCGAGCTGGCATTGCAGGCAGGCGAAGCGATTTTGCCGTTCTGGCGCGCAGGCGTTGAAGTCACGGCCAAGTCCGATGACTCGCCGGTGACCGCTGCGGACCTGGCCGCGCATCACCTGATCGTTGCGGGTCTGACGGCGCTGGATCCAAGCATTCCGGTGCTGTCCGAAGAGGATGCCGATATCCCGCAAAGCGTGCGCGCCGGCTGGCAGCGCTGGTGGCTGGTGGATCCGCTGGACGGTACCAAGGAGTTCATCAGTGGCAGTGAGGAGTTCACCGTCAACATCGCCCTGATCGAAAACGGCCGAGTGGTGTTTGGTGTGGTGTCGATGCCGACCAACGGTCGTTATTACGTCGGTGGTAACGGGTTGGGCGCGTGGCGCTGTGACAAGGGCGGCACACTGGTTTCGATTCAGGTGCGCGACGTACCGGCGCCGGGCGAAGCGTTCACCGTGGTTGCCAGTCGTCGGCATTCCAGCCCCGAGCAGGAGCGCTTGCTCGCAGGACTCAGCGCCAGTCTGGGTGAGCTGCAATTGGCCAATATCGGCAGTTCGTTGAAGTTCTGCCTGCTGGCCGAGGGTGCGGCGGATTGTTATCCGCGCCTGGCACCGACTTCGCAGTGGGACACGGCGGCGGCGCAGGGTGTGCTGGAAGGCGCGGGCGGTGAGGTGCTGGATTTGCGCGGTGACGCGTTCTGCTATCCGGCGCGGGAATCGTTGCTGAATGAGTTCTTTCTGGCACTGCCGGCGAAGGCGGCTTGGCGGGCGAGCTTGTTGGAGTTGGCCCGCGGTTAAGATCAAAAGATCGCAGCCTGCGGCAGCTACATGGATAAACCTGTAGGAACTGCCGCAGGCTGCGATCTTTGCTTTAACGATGCAAAACGTACTGCCCGCTAAACGTCACGGCGTCCTCATCATTCCCGGAATTGACGATCCGCGTATTCAACGTCAACCGCGCCCGTCCATAACGCTGATACATCGCCAGAAACTTCTTCCACACCGCCGCCTCCGGCGCCGGGCAAATCGCCGTGGCATCCCCCGTCACCGGCAGGGGATAACTGATCTGCCCCTCCTGAATCACGATGTGCCCGTCCTCGATCCCTTCTTCCTTCAGGCGCAAATGCAGCCAGCCCCAACCGGCCAGCACTGCCCCGCAGTAGAGACTGCCGCCGAACATGGTGCTTTTGTGGTTGACGTTGGCATCCAGCGGCAAGTGCAGACTCAGCTGCTGCGCCTGCCAGTCGAGCACTTTGAGGCCCATCGCCTGAGTCAGGGGAATGTCGTGATGCAGGACCGATTCCAGATAGCGACTGTCGCTGTTCATTCGGCTTCATCTCCGTGGGCGCCGCTGTCGGCAAAGCTCAAGCCGTGCTTGCGCAGTTTGTCGTGCAGCGTCTTGCGCGGAATGCCCAGCGCTTCGGCAAGGCTGCGCACGGAGCTGTGGGAGCGCGACAGTTCGGCGGCGATCAGCGACTTCTCGAAGTTTTCCACTTGCTCGCTAAGGCCGCCGGCGATGACTTCCACGGTCGCGCCACCCCCTTCGGTGCCGGTGTTATCCAGCGCCAGTTCCAGGCCAAGGGCGAAACGTTCTGCCGCGTTCTGCAACTCGCGCACATTCCCCGGCCAGGTGTGACGCAGCAGCAGGGCACGTTGTGCCGGTTGCAGTTCGTGCGGCGGCAAGCCGTGGCGGGCGCTGGCTTCATCGGCGTAATGCTGGAAGAGCACCAGCGCATCTTCGCCACGTTCGCGCAGCGGGGGAATGCGTAATGGCGCGACGTTGAGACGGTAATACAAGTCGGCACGGAAGCGGCCCTGATCAGCGGCCTGGCGCAGGTCTTCCTTGGTCGCTGCGATCACGCGGATATCCAGCGGAATCAGCTGATTGCCGCCCAAACGTTCAACGACGCGCTCCTGCAGCATGCGCAGCAACTTCACCTGCACGTCCATGCTCATGCTTTCGATTTCATCGAGGAACAACGTACCGCCATTGGCGAATTCGAACTTGCCGATTCGGCGTTTTTGCGCGCCAGTGAACGCGCCCGGCTCATGACCGAACAGTTCACTTTCCACGACTGATTCAGCCAGCGCCCCGGCATTGATCGCCACGAACGGGCCGTTGCGGCGGCTCGATAGATCATGCAATGCCCGAGCGACGACTTCTTTGCCAGCCCCGGTTTCGCCAAGTATCAGCACGTCAGCCTTGGTCGCCGCCAACGCGCCGATCTGCTCGCGCAGGCGCAGCATCGGTGTCGAGTGGCCGACCAGACGCGCGCTCAGTTCATTGCGATCGCTCAGGGCCAGACGCAGACTGCGGTTGTCCAGCACCAGGCGGCGCACGGCCAGGGCGCGGCGCACGCTGTCGAGCAGAGCATCGCTGGCGAACGGTTTTTCGAGGAAGTCATAAGCCCCGGCACGCATCGCCTGCACGGCTAGCGGCACATCGCCGTGGCCGGTGATCAGCAGCACTGGCAGCTCGGGATCCTGGGCGTGCAACTCGCTCAGCAATTCGAGACCGTCCATGCCCGGCATGCGGATGTCGCTGACCACCACACCCGGCCAGTCGCGCTCCAGTTGCGCTGCCAGCCCCTTGGCTTCGGACAGCGGGAGGATTTTCAGCCCGGCCAGATCCAGGGTCTGGCCGAGGGCCTGACGCAGGTGCGGATCGTCGTCGATCAACACCACCTGAATGCGATTGTCGATGGTCATGCACTTCGATCCTCGGACGGTTGCAGGCTGACCCCGGGCGCGCCGGCGCGCAGCCGCAGGGTGATCAAGGCGCCACCTTGTTTGTGGTTGGAGAACGACAGTTCACCACCGAAGGCGCGCATCAGGGTTTCACAAATCGCCAAACCCAGACCAAGACCTTGAGTACGGGTCTTGGTGGTGTAGAAGGGCTCGCTGGCGCGACCGAGGGCTTCCATACAGAACCCCGGGCCGTTGTCGCGAATGTACAGATTGACGCCTTCGGCAGTGGATTCGGCACTCAGCCACAATTTGCGCGGCGGGCCCTTTTCGGTGAGGGCGTCGAGGGCGTTGGCCAGCAGATTGCCGAGTACCTGGCGCAGGCGGGTTTCCCCGGCTTCGACCCACAGGGTGGCGGCGGGCAGGTCACGGATCAGCTCGACTTCCATGCTGCGCCGACGCTTGGCCAGCAAGGCCAGAGCATCGTCCAGCGCCGGTTGCAGGGCGACGCTCTCCGGGGCGTGACGATCGCGGCGGGCGAACGCACGCAGGTGGGCGATGATCGACGCCATGCGCCCGGTCAGTTCGCTGATCAGTTTGAGGTTGCCGCGCGCGTCGTCAGTCCGCTCATGGTCGAGAAGCACTTCAGCGTTCTCCGCGTAGCTGCGGATCGCCGCCAGCGGCTGATTGAGTTCGTGGCTGATGCTTGCCGACATGGTCCCCAACGCTGACAACTTGCCGGCCTGTACCAGATCATCCTGAGCACGAACCAGTTCTTGTTGCGCCTGTTCGCGCTCCAGCACTTCCTGTTTCAAGCGGCGGTTGAGGCCTTCGAGGTCGCTGGTGCGTTCGGCGACGCGGCCTTCCAGTTCACGACGGGCCTTGGCTTCAAACGCGATGCGCTCCAGATAGTGGCGGCGGCGCTGCATCATCAGGCCGAGAAGCAGCATCATAACCAATAGCGTGGCGCCACCGATGGCGACCACCGTACGCACCGGGCGGTCGATCAGCGTGCGCGGCGCAAGAATGCTGACGCTCCAGCCGGTTTCGGCGATGTCGTGGGTTTGTGTCAGCCAGGCATCGGGGCTGAGGTTCAGCGGACGCGGTTCACGGGTCGGGTAGGGCTGGATTGCGGTGATCGCTGCGCGCTCGGTATCGCTCAAGACGCGGGTCGAGCGGAAGCGCCATTCAGGACGCGAGGTGAGGATGACCACACCGTTATGGTCGGTCACCAGCAGTTGTTCCGGGGTTTTGCCCCAGAGACTTTCGGTGTGGTCGAGATCGACTTTGATCACCAGCACGCCAGTGATCTTTTCACCATTACGCACCGCAGCGGCGAAGAAGTAGCCGCGCTTGGCCGATGTCGTTCCAAGACCGAAAAAGCGCCCGAGACGCCCGGCCATGGCTTCGCTGAAATACGGGCGGAAGGAGAAATTGCGGCCAACGAAGCTATCGTGTTTGTCCCAGTTCGACGCCGCGAGTGTTTTCCCGGTGGTGTCCATCAGGTACATGACTTCGGCGCCAGTCTGTGCGGCGATGTTTTTCAGCAGACGGTTGGCATTGCCTTGGGTAACACCATCGTCTGGCGCTCCAAGCACGGTACGCAGGGCCGGCAGGTCGCCGAGGATCTGCGGCAACACTTCATAGCGGTGCAGGGTGCCCAGCAGGTTGGCGACGTAGAGGTCGAGGGTCTGGCGATTCTGCCCGGCCAGTTCGCTGCGGTAATAGCGCTCGGCCAGATGCTCCAACGGCCACAGTAAAGGCGCCAGACACAGGGCCAGAAGGGCGAGGCTGCGCCAGCGGGGTCTGCGGGGAAGGGATGGTTTCATGAGCCGGATGCGCCTGAGGGAACAGGCGCATTATGCCCGGCCTCAGGAAAAGACGTCAGCGTCCTTGAGCAGCGCCGCTGCCTGATCCTTGGCCGACAGCTTCGGCGCTTCGTCCAATTGCCAGTCGATACCCAGAGCAGGGTCGTCCCAGCGAATGCTGCGCTCGGACGATGGGTCGTAGTAGTTGGTGGTCTTGTAGAGGAACTCGGCGAACTCGCTCAGCACTACGAAGCCATGGGCGAAACCTTCCGGTACCCACAGCTGACGATGGTTTTCAGCCGACAGGCGCACCGCCACCGACTTGCCGAAGTGCGGCGAGCTGCGGCGAATGTCCACAGCCACATCAAGCACTTCACCGACCGTGACGCGCACCAGTTTGCCCTGGGTGTTTTCCAACTGATAATGCAGGCCACGCAGCACGCCTTTTTGCGAGCGCGAATGGTTGTCCTGAACGAATTGGGTGTCCAGGCCGGTCGCGTCCTGGAACGCCTTGGCGTTGAAACTCTCGTAGAAGAAACCGCGCTCGTCACCGAACACCTTGGGTTCGATGATCAGAACACCGGGCAAATCGGTGGTGATTACATTCATTGGGATTTCCATAGGCAGGTGTGAATGGTCGACATTCTTGCGCAAAGTGCCGGCGGATGCGAGCGCTCGAATAACCACGATCAGGGGTTGCGTATCCTCCGAAGCAGTGGCGATATAAGCGCCTAATAAAATTTCAGGGGTCGTTTCATGCCGCTCGCCACGTTGATTCATCGCGCCAGTTTGCCCAGCCCGCAGGTTTCAGAGGCGCAGGCCTTGCAATGGCTCGCCGAACATTACGGGCTCGGCGGCACGTTACAGGCCCTCGGCAGTCAGCAAGATCTTAACTATCGCGTAGACAGTGAGCGCGGGCGGTTTGTGCTGAAAATCTGCCGTGGCGATTACGCCCTTGTCGAGTTGCAAGCCCAGCATGCCGGCCTAAAGTATCTGGCCGAACACTGCACAGTAAATGTGCCGCGGGTGATTGCTGCCAATAACGGTCAGGACCTGCTGACGCTGCAAGTCGATGGCGAGCCGGTACATGTGCGGGTACTCGATTACATCGAAGGTCAGCCGCTGACCCATCTCGATCACTTGGGCCATGACGTGGTGGCCGGGTTTGGCCGGCTCTGCGGTGAGATGGACCTGGCACTGGCCGGGTTTGACCACCCGGGCCTTGAGCGCACATTGCAATGGGACGCGCGCCATGCCAGCGCACTGATCAGTCATTTGCTGCCAGTGATCAAGGACGACCAGCAGCGCGCATTGATCGCCGACGCCGCCGAGCAGGCCGAGCGCCGCTTGCAGCCACTGGTGGACAAACTGCCGGTGCAGGCGATTCACATGGACATCACTGACGACAACGCCGTCTGGCAGCGCGACGCACAGCGCCATTGGCAATTGCAGGGTGTGATCGATTTCGGCGACCTGATCCGCACCTGGCGCATTACCGATCTGTCGGTGACATGCGCCGCATTGCTGCATCACGCCGACGGCGATCCGTTTGTGATTCTGCCGGCGGTTCAGGCTTATCACGCCGTCAATCCGCTGCAACACGAAGAACTGCAAGCCCTGTGGCCACTGATCGTCGCCCGGGCGGCGGTGTTGGTGCTCAGTGGCGAGCAGCAGGTCAGTATCGATCCGGGCAACGCTTACAGCCGCGACAACCTCACCCACGAGTGGGAAATCTTCCGCGTCGCGACATCGGTGCCGCTGGCGTTGATGGAAGCGGCGATCCTCAGCGCGGTCGGGCAACCCTTGGCGGCGATCAACGGCGAAGACTTTGCGCCGTTGCTGCCAAGTCTGGTCGGGCGTGAATTTGCTCTGATCGACCTCGGCGTTCTCAGTCCGCATTTCGAGGCGGGCAACTGGGAGCAGGAGGGCATCGACCAGCGATTGTTGAATGAAGCGGCTGCCGCGCATGGTCTGGCGGCGAGTCGTTATGGCCAATACCGTTTGTCGCGTACTCAACCGGACAGTGCCGCTGAGCCGGACACCTTCCCGCTGCACGTCGAATTACGCGTGCCCAATGGCACGCCTGTGGAATCGCCGTTTGCCGGTGTGGTTCATCAGCGCCCAGAGGGTTCGCTGCAACTGGACGGCCCACAGCTCAGCGTACGTTTGTGGGGCGTGACGCCATCGCTGCAAAGCGGGGCGGCGCTGGTCAAAGGTCAGGTGCTGGGTTCGGTCAGCGGGCCGTTGATCGTACAACTGAGTCGCGGTGCGCAATGGGATGCGCCGCTGTTCTGTACGCCGTCCCGTGCGGCCGCGTGGCAGGCGCTGTGTCCGTCACCGGCAGCTTTGCTTGGATTGGCCTGCGATGCCGAGCAGGAGCTGGATTCGAAGACCTTGCTTGAGCGCCGCGACGCCAGTTTTGCCCGCACGCAAAAACACTATTACGTGGATCCGCCGCGCATCGAGCGCGGCTGGCGCAATCACCTGATCGACATGCAGGGCCGTTCCTACCTCGACATGCTCAACAATGTGGCGGTGCTCGGTCATGGTCATCCGCGCATGGCGGCGGTCGCTGCCCGGCAGTGGTCGCTGCTCAACACCAACTCACGCTTCAACTATGCGGCGGTGGCCGAGTTCTCCGAGCGTTTGCTGAAGCTGGCGCCGGAAGGCATGGATCGGGTGTTTCTGGTCAACAGCGGCAGCGAGGCCAATGACCTGGCGATCCGTCTGGCGTGGGCCTACAGCGGCGGTCGCGACATGGTCAGCGTGTTGGAGGCTTATCACGGCTGGACGATCGGTGCCGATGCGGTGTCGACCTCGATCGCCGACAACCCGAAAGCCCTCGAAAGCCGTCCGGACTGGGTGCATCCGGTGATCGCGCCGAACATTTATCGTGGCGAATTCCGTGGCCTCGATTCGGCGCCGGACTATGTGCGCAGCGTCGAGCATCATCTGGCGAAAATCGCTGAGCAGAAGCGTCAACTGGCCGGGTTTATCTGCGAACCGGTGTATGGCAATGCCGGTGGCATCTCGCTGCCACCCGGTTACTTGAAGCAGGTGTATGCGTTGGTCCGCGCGCAGGGCGGTGTGTGCATCGCCGATGAAGTGCAGGTCGGTTACGGGCGCATGGGCCATTTCTTCTGGGGCTTCGAAGAACAAGGCGTGGTGCCGGACATCATTGTCATGGCCAAAGGCATGGGCAACGGCCAGCCACTCGGTGCGGTCATTACTCGCCGGGAAATCGCCGAAGCGCTGGAGGCTGAGGGTTACTTCTTTTCGTCGGCCGGCGGCAGTCCTGTGAGCTGTCAGATCGGCATGGCCGTGCTGGATGTGATGGAAGAAGAAAAACTCTGGGAGAACGCCCAAGTGGTCGGCGGCCACTTCAAGGCGCGGCTCGAAGCGTTGATCGATAAACATCCGCTGGTGGGCGCGGTGCACGGCTCCGGTTTTTATCTCGGTGTGGAACTGATCCGCAACCGCGACACACTGGAACCGGCGACTGAAGAGACCACATCGCTGTGCGATCGCCTGCGCGAGCTGGGGATTTTCATGCAACCGACCGGCGATGACCTGAACATCCTCAAGATCAAACCGCCGATGGTGACCTCGCGGCGCAGTGTGGATTTCTTTGTCGACATGCTGGATCGGGTGCTTACCGAAGGCCTGTAAGCCACGGATTCCCAACCGCGCCTACAAAAAGCAGATTTATATCGGCTATTTGTGATTATTTTTAGATGAAAGGTTGGTATGTAGCTTTTAAGGCCGATATTTATCGGTTATAAAGTCGCCGTTGCTCCGGCATGGCGATTTTTTGTCCGGTGCGCGCGTTTTTTCCCTTCGGTCGAATCCTCGACCGTCAAAGCACTTGCCCGGAGATGATTCATGAGCCGTATCGTTACCGTCGCCGCCACGCAGATGGCCTGTTCGTGGGATCTGGAAGCCAACCTCGAAACCGCCGAAAGACTGGTGCGCGAAGCTGCCGCAAAAGGCGCGCAGATCATCCTGATCCAGGAGCTGTTCGAAGCGCCGTACTTTTGCCAGAAGCCGAACCCGGACTATCTGCAACTGGCCACTACGGTGGAAGAAAACGTCGCGATCAAACATTTCCAGAAAATCGCCAAAGAGCTGCAAGTGGTGCTGCCGATCAGCTTCTACGAGCTGGCCGGTCGTGCGCGTTTCAACAGCATCGCGATCATCGATGCCGACGGCAGCAACCTCGGGATTTATCGTAAAAGCCACATCCCGGATGGTCCGGGTTACCACGAAAAGTATTACTTCAACCCGGGCGATACCGGCTTCAAGGTCTGGAATACCCGTTACGCAAAAATCGGCGTGGGCATCTGCTGGGATCAGTGGTTCCCGGAAGCGGCGCGTGCGATGGCGCTGCAAGGTGCGGAAATCCTGTTCTACCCGACCGCCATCGGCAGCGAGCCGCACGACAAGAGCATTTCGTCCCGCGATCACTGGCAGCGCGTGCAGCAGGGTCATGCCGGCGCCAACCTGATGCCGCTGATCGCCAGCAACCGCATCGGTAACGAAGAACAGGACGGCTACGACATCACGTTCTACGGCTCATCGTTCATCGCCAACCAGTTCGGCGAAAAAGTGCAGGAGCTGAATAAAACCGAAGAAGGTATTCTTGTGCACACTTTCAACCTCGACGAGCTGGAACATATTCGCAGCGCGTGGGGTTCATTCCGTGACCGCCGGCCGAATCTGTACGGCGCGTTGAAAACCCTCGACGGTTCCCTGGAGTCCTGATCCCGATGACCACATTGAAAAGCACCCCGCGCGCCGACGGCTTCCACATGCCGGCCGAGTGGGCACCCCAAACGCAAACCTGGATGATCTGGCCCGAGCGCCCGGACAACTGGCGCCTGGGCGGCAAACCTGCACAAGCTGCCCACGTGGCGGTGGCCAAGGCCATCGCCCGTTTTGAACCGGTGACTGTTGCGGTGTCCGCCGGCCAATACGAAAACGCCCGCGCCCGTCTCGACGTGCCGAATATCCGCGTGGTCGAGATGTCCAGCGATGACGCCTGGGTTCGCGACAGCGGTCCGACCTTCGTTATCAATAACAGTGGCGAAGTGCGCGGTGTGAACTGGGACTTCAACGCCTGGGGCGGCTTTGACGGCGGCTTGTACTCGCCGTGGAACCGCGATTCACAGGTCGGCGGCAAGATCCTCGAGATCGAGCGCAGCCCGCGTTATCGCACCGAAGGTTTTGTGCTGGAGGGTGGTTCGATTCACGTCGACGGCGAAGGCACGCTGATCACCACTGAAGAATGCCTGCTCAACCGCAATCGCAACCCGCACCTGAGTCGCGAAGAAATCGAAGCAGTGCTGAGCGCCAATCTGGCTGTGGATAAAATCATCTGGCTGCCGGACGGTTTGTTCAACGACGAAACCGATGGCCATGTGGATAACTTCTGCTGCTACGTGCGTCCGGGCGAAGTGCTGTTGGCGTGGACCGATGATCCACAGGATCCGAACTACCCGCGCTGTCAGGCCGCGATGAAGGTGCTGGAAAGCAGCACCGATGCCAAGGGCCGCCCGTTCACGGTGCACAAAATGCCGATTCCGGGGCCGTTGTTCGCGACCGAAGAAGAGTGCGCCGGGGTCGATCCGGTGGATGGCACTCAGGAGCGCAATCCGAGCGTGCGTCTGGCCGGTTCCTACGTGAATTTCCTGATCGTCAACGGCGGCATCATCGCACCGAGCTTCGACGATCCGATGGACGCCCCGGCTCGGGAAATCCTGCAGAACCTGTTCCCGCAACACGAAGTGGTGATGGTGCCGGGCCGCGAACTGTTACTGGGTGGCGGTAATATTCACTGCCTTACCCAGCAGCAACCCGCGCCGCACAAAGAGTGAGTTGAGTCGTAACAGCCTGAGTTGATTAATAAATCAGCCGGGCGACGATTAGCGCGCGATGTACCTGAAGAAGCCCGCAGCCCGGTTGGACTGCGGGCTTCTTTGTATCCGCTTGTCGACAAATCGGAAACCTTGGCATAGCTCTTGTATCGGACAAAGGGCACTAGGGAGGGAGGCGAACTTCAACAGTTCTGTCATAAACCTTGGATAACGTAGCCGCTCATGACCGGGGAGAGAGCGCTGAAATGAACGCCGAAGTGAACGTAGTCAGCGAGCGGACGTTGCATCCCATGGCCGTAAAAGGCGAATCGCTCCAGATTGTCGCGCACTTTTTGAAGTCCAATGGAACGCGTCAGATCAGGGAACCTGATCCGCGCCGGATGATGATCGAGCGCTACCCCGCTGACCTGTTCAGCGAGGCCGAACTGGAAGCGTTGTGGGCTGTGATGCAGGGATAAGAAAAACAACAGGGATTGGTAAAAGCGCTGCCGGGATGGCGGCGCTTTTTTATGCTCGGTTATTTTGTACACACCCATTCAATGTGGGAGCGAGCCTGCTCGCGAATGCGGTAGGTCAGTTAACGACGATGCCGACTGACCCGACGCTTTCGCGAGCAGGCTCGCTCCCACAGGGTTTGTGTGAAATCAGAAGCTGTAGGTGCCCGTCATCACGACGCTACGCGGCGCGCCCGGCTGGATTTGATACTGGCTCGTCGCCGATTCGTAATACTCGCGATCGCTGATGTTGTTCAGCGCTGCGCGCAAATCCCAGTCCTTGAAGCGATAACCGACCAGCGCATCCCAACGGCCATAACCCGGCAGCACGGTGGTGTTGGCGTTATCGGCATAACGCTGGCCAACCAGAGTCAGGCCGGTTTCGCCGTACCAGCCCATTTCCGGTTTCCAGGTCAGGAACAGGCTGCCGTTGCGTTTGGCAACGTTGTTGATGCGTTTGCCTTCCAGACCGTTGTTGTCCTTCTCGATCTTCGCATCCTGCACACCGACGCCACCGCGCACGTACCAGTTGCCGACGATGTTGCCGGTGGCGGTCAGCTCGATCCCGCGTGAGCGCTGTACGCCGGTCATGATGGTCAGGGTCGGATCATTCGGATCGGTGGTGCGGCGGTTGTAGAGTTCAAGATCATAGATCGCCAGGGTGGTGCTCAAACGGTCATCGAGCCAGTCACTCTTGACGCCGATTTCTTTCTGCTTGGTCAGCTCGGGGCTCAGATCGTTGGTGTTGCCGGCCGCGCCCGGTGTGATGCCGATCAGGCCTCCGCCCACCGGCGAGAAAGTTTTCGACCACGAGGCGTAGAAGGAGTGATTCTGCAGCGGCGTCCAGACCAGACCCACGCGCGGGCTGGTGCTGTGGCTGTCGCGATCTTCGGAAAGGTTCCTGAGCTTGTTGGTCGACTCGATATCAAAGGTGTCGTAGCGCAACCCGGCGAGCAGTTGCCATTGATCGTTCAGGCGCAGTTGATCCTGAACATAGACCGCGCGGCTTTCGACCTCGGTGTGGCTGCTGCTGTTGAGCTGCATGCTGCCGGTGTGGCGCAGGTCGCGGTTGGGGTTGAACAGGTCCAGCGACGGCACAGGTTGCGCACCCGGTGTTCTGCCGGTGGCGGCGTTATACAGTTTTGGATCGCGGCGCTGACTGCCGATCTCGACACCGGTCAGCAGGCGATGCTCAAGGCCGAACGTATCGAAACCGCCTTCAAGTTCGAGGTTGTTGTAGACGTTGCGGGTGTTCAGATCCTGCTGCCAGTGCTGACGCGTGACCTTGTTGGTCGCAGGCGTGTAACCGGTGAGGTAGGTGTTGTCGAAATCACTGTCGAGCTTGAACACGCCGAGGGTCTGACGCAGTTGCCAGTTGTCGTTGATCTCGTAGGTGAGTTTCGAGCGCAGGGATTGCGACTTGTCGTCGATGAAATCGTGATCATTGCCGTAGGTTGTGTCGCGGCCGACATCCGCCGGGCGCCCGTTTACCCCAGGAATGCCGCGATCCGGTGTGCGGTTGTAACGGCTGTATTCGTACTGCACCAGCCAGTTCAGGTCGGGCGTCAGTTGCCAGCTCATCGACGGCGCGAACAGTTGGCGGTTGCCGCTGACGCCGTCGCGGAAGCTGTTTTCATCCATATTGCCCATGTTCAGGCGCAGGCTGATGTTCTCGCTCGGGTCGGTGCTGAGGTCGGCGTACAGGCTGCGTAGATCTTCGCTGCCGGCCTGGGCTTCTATGGTTGAGCGACGTCCGGCCTCAGGCGCTTTGCTCACCCGATTGACGATCCCGCCCTGACTGCCACGGCCATACAGCACGGCGGCCGGACCTTTGAGCACTTCGACGCGCTCGATGTTGTGCAGGTCGCGCTTGTATTGGCTGTCGTCGCGGATGCCGTCCAGATAAAAGTCGTTGCTGGCGTCGAAGCCACGAATGCGCAAGCTGTCGAAGCGGGTGTCGGCGCTGCTGCTGACGTTGGGCATGCCACTCAGGGCATCGCCGATATCATTGGTGCCGTAGTCGGCGACGTTCGACGTCTTGATCGAATCAATGGCCTGCGGCACATAACGCACCGGGGTCGAGGTGCGGGTCGCGGTATTACTGACTTTGACGCGCGGGTCATCGGCTTGCGCTTCGGCGCTGATGGCGGTGGCGGGCAACTCAGTGGCCGACCAGGCAAAACCGCTGGACAGGAAAGCAGAAAGCCCAAGGGTGACGGGCGTAAGACGGAACGGGGCAGGCATTGAAAAGCGCATCCGAAAGGGTGGAAGAATTCGAGCGTGCGAATGGTAATGCTTTGCATTTGCTCCCGTTAATTATTCCTTAAAAGTTCCCTTGTCTGATTGTTTCAATTTGTGTCGATCTGGACACAATCTGACCATTCAGACAATTCGACCGATTCACGAAACAGTCTGAAAGCCATTCCAGCGTTTTTCCCCCACGCCCCGAGGACTAGTTTGCCGGCATTGATTTTTCCCACTTTCAGGCCGGAGTTTTCCGATGATCCTTCATTACATCTATGACCCGCTGTGCGGCTGGTGTTATGGCGCCAAACCGCTGGTACAGGCCGCGCAGCAAGTGCTGCCGGTAATCGCTCATGCCGGCGGGATGATGAGCGGTGCCAACCGTCAGCGTGTTTCCCCGCAATTACGCAATTACGTCTTGCCCCACGACCGGCGCATCGCTGAATACACCGGGCAGCCGTTTGGCGAGGCCTATTTCGAAGGCTTGCTGCGCGATCACACGGCTGTGTTCGACTCGACGCCACCCATTGCTGCCGTCATGGCGGCCGAGGCAATCGATGACCGTGGTCTGCAGATGCTCGGGCGGTTGCAGACCGCACACTACGCAGAAGGGCGGCGGATCGCCGATGAATCCGTACTTTTGCTGTTGGCGGATCAGATGGGCTACGCCGAGGAAACTTTCCGGGCCGCGTTTAAATCCGTTGATACCGAGCTGCATGTAAAAACCAGTCGCGCATTGTTGGCGCGCCTTGGCGGTCAGGGGTTTCCGACGTTCGCCTTGGAGCAGGACGGCCAGTTCACCTTGATCGACATCAGCGCCTGGCTGGGCAAACCGCAGGCCTTTGCCGATTGGTTGAGACAGGCCTTGGAGATTAATGAGAAGGGTGAATCGTCAGCGCTCTGCGGCCTCGACGGCTGCTTTTGATAGACGCTGGATTCACTAGCTGCCGGCATTTACGTGCAAGGAGTCAGCGCAAAATTTACGTTTCTTAGACGATTTTTGCCTATTTAAAGACGATTCTTGAAATTGACACAATGTTCAAGGCGCAGCTACGATTCGGCCCAACGCCTGTGGCCAACCGCCATGACTCAAAAATAATAAGAAGGCCCGCCACGACTTTGTCGTGGGCGGGCCTTTTTGTTTCGGGGTGAAAAAAGAGTGCATCAGCGCCGTTTCAGCCGTTCGACACAGCGCGTTTCAACCCGTAATAAGGAAAATAAAATGTTGAACAAGCGTATCAGCCTGATCGCTCTGGGGATGTTGAGCGCCACACAGGCCATGGCTAACGACCAGGCCGAATCCAAGGGTTTTGTAGAAGACAGCAGCCTGAAAGTGCTGCTGCGCAACGCCTACATCAATCGTGATTACAAAGACGGAAACGACGACAAGGCCGAATGGGGCCAAGCGGCCATCGGTACGTTCTCCTCCGGTTTCACCCAAGGCACCGTCGGTGTTGGCGTTGACGCTTTCGGTCTGTACGCACTGCGTCTGGACGGCGGCAAGGGCCGCAGCGGCGCCGGTGGTATCGATTTCTTCAAGCAAGAAAATGACGGTCGCGCGAACCACGATCTGGCCAAGGGCGGCGCGGCGGTCAAGTTCCGCTTCTCCAATACTGTGCTGACCTACGGTGACCAGATGCCGGCCTTGCCGGTACTGAGCTACGACAACGTGCGTCTGCTGCCGGAAAGCTACACCGGCACTTTGATCACTTCCAAAGAGATCAAAGGTCTGGAACTGAACGCCGGTCGTTTCACCGCCGAATCGCGCAAAAGCGATGAAGGTCGTGACAGCGGTGGTCTGAAGTCAATCAACGTGATCGGCGGTAGCTACCAGTTCACCGAACAGTTCAAGGCTGCGCTGTACGCTTCCGACGTCGAAGACGTCCTGAAGAAGCAATACGTCAACGCCAACTACGTGTTCCCGATTGACAAGGATCAGTCCCTGACCCTGGACTTCAACGGCTACCGCACCAAGCTCGACAGCGCCTACGTTCGCGAAAACACCATTCCGGGCGAAAGCATCGTGACCGGTCGCGACAATAAGATCTGGAGTCTGGCAGCCACCTTCGCCACTGGCCCGCACTCGTTCACCGTGGCGCATCAGCGCTCCACCGGCGACAGCAACCTGGGCTACGCCTACGGCGGTTATCAGAAAGATCAACACCGTTTCGGCGACGGTGGCAACAGCATCTACCTGGCCAACTCCTACTGGTCGGACTTCAACGCTGAAGACGAACGCAGCTGGCAGCTGGGCTACGGCCTGGACTTCAGCACATTCGGCGTACCGGGTCTGAGCTACAACTTCGCTTACGTGCGTGGCGACAACATCACCACCTCCACCAGCGAAGGCGGCACCGAGCGCGAAATCTTCAACCAGTTCAAGTACGTCGTGCAAAGCGGCCCGGCCAAAGATCTGAGCGTGAAACTGCGCAGCTCGATCCTGCGTGTTTCGCAGAAATCCAGCGAATACAACGTCAGCGGCAACGAGCTGCGCGTGTTTGTGGATTACCCGATCAACATCTTCTGATGCTCGATCAGGTGTAACAGATATGAGAAAAATCCCGACTGGTTCGGGATTTTTTTCGTCGATTTTTCAGTGAAAACCCGAAAAAACCCGTGTTTTTGTCATGTAAAAGTTGTTTTTAAGTCGCTTCAAACGCCGTTTCAAACAGGCCTTTAAATGCCTGAAATTCTTTCTCATGGACGCAAATTCTCCACCTAATAGATTAGGCCGCTCAACGCAGCGGAGAATTTGGTAATGATCGTTTTGAACAGAGAAGTGGGCGAATCGCTACGGCGCGACAAATATGTCAACGTCCAGGGTGGTGACTTCAATCTCTACGGTCATTTTGCCGACTTCGTCAGACTGACCAAAAGTTGGGAAAACATGGAGCCTGATAGCTACTACGGTCAGGCCGAAGCCGGCATGCGTTACCGTCGTTACAGCGACTTTGAGTACAACCCGAAGACACGCGAACTGAAGCAACTCGAACATCGCGCCTACGTGCAGTCCAAGGAAAACAACGCCTATGTGGGCGGCCTTGTGCGGCACTTCCAGGACTTCTCCGATGAAGTCATCGAGTCGCCGGTGATGCGCAGCCTCATCGACACCGATTTTGAAGTGTACAAAAGCGTGTTGCCGGAAGAACTGCACGATGAAATCTGGCAGTGCCAGATCCATCAGATCCGCATCGAGATCAAACCGGGCAAACAGCTTGAAATCACACCTGAAGGGATTCACTGCGACGGCTACCCGTTCAGCGGTGTGCACTTCTGGGGCCGAAACAATGTCGAGGGTGCCGAGAGTCGTTTGTACGATATCCACGAGCATCAATTGGCGTCGACCACCTACCAGGAGATTCTCGACACCACCTACTTCCTCGATCGTGACATGCGTCACTACGTGACCCCGGCGCGCAATACGCACACCCATGCCATGGCGTACCGGCAGATTCTGGCGATTTCCTTCTCGCGGCCCGGGACCGCTTTCGACATTGTTCGCTAATCAGATCACCCCAATCGACGGCGTCGAGTGCTCGACGCCGGTGGTGCTGCGCCGCGCCACGGCCAAGGATGCGCAGCGCATGGAACGCTTCTTCCGTCAGTTCGACGAAGTGTCGTTCTGCGAATGGCAGGATGCCAAATGCCTGCGCGGCGTATTGATCCAGAAAACCACCACGGCCTATCTGGCCTTCGACGTGGCGGGTGAAATCGTCGGAGCGGTGTTGGGCGGCATGCTCGGCAGTCGTGGCACGATCAATCATCTGGCGGTCAGCCCGCGTTATCGCAGCCAGGGCGTTGGTCAACGTCTTGTTGAAGCGGCGTCGTCCGACATGAAGCGGGTCGGTGTGCTGCGGATGTTTCTGTTCGTCGACGATGCTAACCTCGCGGGCAAGCGATTCTGGGCTGCCCAGGGTTTTTGCGAGCCTCATGGCGAACGGACATTTGAGAGGGATCTATGAATGAAACGTCCGGCAGCGCGCCGCTGATGGTCAACCATCAGCCGTCGCGTACATTTGCCGAAGCCAGCCCGGTGGTGGCCGGTTACTTCACGGTGGCGTTTGTGTTCGGCTTGATGGCCGTCAACGCCGGGCTGCCATTGTGGCTGCCGGTAGCGATGTGTTTATTCGTGTATGCCGGCGCTTCACAATTCGCCGCGCTGGCGCTGATCTCCAGCGGCGCGTCGCTGACCACCATTGTGCTGACCACTTTCCTGATCAACGCACGCCACATGCTGATGTCGGTGTACATGGCCAAGGCCCTGCGCGCGTTGGGGCTCAGCCGCATGGAGCGCTGGTGCTACGCCGGTGGGCTGACTGACGAATCCTTCGCCTTCCACAGCGTGAAACTCGGCACTGGCGCGCCGGTAAACGTACGCTACCTGATTGGCTTCAACCTGTTCTGCCACACAGCGTGGGTACTCGGCGGTTTGCTGGGCGCGGTGTGCGCGCAATACGCAGCACACTTGATCAAATATCAGCTCGACTACGCGCTGACCGCGATGATGCTCTACGTGCTGGTGTCGCTGTGCAATACCCGCAACAAGTTGATTGCCGCAGCAGCGGCCGTCATCTGCATGGGCGCACTGAGCCTGGTCGGCAACTCGCCGTTTAATGTGTTTATCGCCACGTTTGTGGGCTGCGGAGTGGGTGTATGCCTGACCAAACGTTCCTGATTCTGGTGGTCGCGCTGATGATGGCGGTGACTTTCCTGCCACGTGCCTTGCCACTGCAAGTGAATACCGAGCACTGGCCGCCGTTCATCGCGCGCGCGCTGGAATACTTGCCGGTGGCGATCGTCGCTGCGATCAGCCTGACACCCTTGTTGATCAAGGATCAGCACATACAGCTCGATCGCCCGGAATTCTACGCGGCGATTCCGACGCTGTTATGTGCGTATTTCAGCAAAAACCTCTTTCTCAGTGTGGCGGTTGGGACGGCTGCGTACATTGCGCTCGGCTCGTTCATGTAACGGCAGATCGACGACGTCGCTCAACGCCTGATTGGACAACTCCGGATTGTTCACCGCCAGGCGTACTTCGAGGAAATCCTCGAACCCGGGGAAAATCGTCAGGCCGTTTTTCTGCGCGGCCTCGCGCGAGACCATGCCGACCGCATCCATCTGTGTGATCAGCGACAGGGTCAGGGTCTCGCTGCACGAGTAGACCATGCGCTGGCCGTTCTCGTGATTGCCCAGCCCGGCGTCGAGAAAACGCAAAAAGCTGTGGGAATACGGACAATCTTCCGCAGGACGCACCTGAAATTTGTTGCCCAGCAACGTCAACGGATCGTTTTCCTGCCCGCAATGCGCGCCAACCACCTGCACCTGCACATCCGGCAGGACGATGCTCGGCAAACCCGGACGCTGCGGGCCGATCAGCACCGCCAGATCAAAGTCTTCATTCTTCAGCTTGCTGAGGTTTTCCATCGACTCGGCGTAGCTGAACTCCATCTGATAATCGGGAAACACCTCGATCAGGCGTCCGATCATTCGCCGGTTGAAGTCAGGCGCCAAGGTGTTATTCAACGCGACCTTCAACGTGCGCTGCCCGGGCACTTTCAGCGCCTCGACTTTTTCTTCCATCTGTCGCGTGGCAATCAGCACTTTGTCGATATACGGCGTCAGCTCAGTGCCTTGCGGCGTCAGCGTCAGCCCTTTGTTGGAACGACGAAACAAGCGGAAACCGAACTGCTCTTCGACCTTGTTCAACTGCGCGGCCAACGCCTGCACAGTCAGGCACGAATGCTCGGCTGCGGCCGACAACGAGCCGGTCTGCACGATGCGCATGAGGTTGCGTAAGGTTCTGCTATCCATGGGTAATGCCCTCTGAAGTGGGCTGGGTATTGTTGTTTACGAGACTGCCGATCCGGCGCCATATGCCGGCTATATTCCTGCACCTGAGCATAGTTGTCGCGGGTTTAGTAGCGAATTGATGTCCCTGCCGATGGCTGGAAGCTGACACAGGATCGAGGTTTTTGATGACTTGAGGGTGATTGGGGTCAAAAAATACTCACGTGAAATAACAAATCACGGCGTTTTTAACATTCATATTGGGTTAACGAGCTGATTCGTTAGCGGATTAAAAGAAAACAAATATCCGTATCTGTACTAGGCTTGAAGTCATGTCAGCTAACAATGGAGGCGGTCATGCCCACCTCAACCCCAGCCCTCACCCCACGCGAACAACTCGACGCCCCCGAAGCCGGTCGCGTCGCACTGAAGTTTTTCTTCAACCTCATGGAGCGATGGGGCTGCAATGCCGATCAGCAACGCACGTTGCTCGGTGGAGTCGGCAACACCACGTTCTACAAGTACAAACACCTGCCGCCGAACGTGCGCCTGCCCCACGACACCCTCGAGCGCATCTCCTATCTGATGGGGATTCACAAGGCGTTGAGCATCATCTTCAGCAACAGCCGTGAGCGCGCTTATACATGGGTCAGTAGTCCAAACACCGCCGCGCCTTTCAATGGTCGAACCGCGCTGGATTACATGCTGGCCGGGCGCGTTGTGGACATTGCCGATGTACGGCGCTACCTCGACGGAGTGCGCGGTTGAACGCGCCAGCGCTGGCCGATCCGCAGTGGCCGCGGGCTTACCGGATCGTCAACAGCAGCTTCCCGCCGATTGCGTTGTTCGAAGACGTACTCGACCCCGAAGACCTGGAAATCGCCTACGCCATCGAGGCACTGACCAATGATCGCCTGATCGAACAGGCCGGCGTGCTTGCCCGAGTGCGCCCGGAAGATCGACTTTCCGGCCCCGGCTCGACCCCGGTCATGGCTGCGTTCACCCACATCGGCAAAAGCAGCCGTTTCTGTGACGGCACCTTCGGCGTGTACTACGCTGCCAGCAGCCAGGCAGCCGCCATCGCCGAAACCTGTTATCACCAGGAGCGTTTTCTCGCCGCGACGCAGGAAGCGGATCTTGAGTTGACCATGCGTACTTACGTCAATCGGGTGGTTAAACCGCTGCACGATATCCGCCACGATTTCCCCGATTTGCATCAACCCGATCCAGACGCCTATGACCCGTCACAGACTTTTGCCCGACAACTGCGCGAGTCTGAATCCTGGGGCCTGCTATACAAAAGCGTCCGCCTGCCGGGCCACGAATGCGTCGCGGCATTCCGCCCGCCGGCGGTGTCGATACCGAAGCAGGGCAAGCATCTGCGTTATGTGTGGAGCGCGAGCCAGCGCAGAATTTCGTTTGTGTTTGAGGTCAGTCAGGTGTGAAACGCAAAAAGCCCTCGCAGTAATGCGAGGGCTTAGTATCGGCGATTTTCGTCAGTGGCTTTTTGATAGCGCATCCATCATTTTCACCACCTCGGCTAGGTGTTTCCCGGCCACGGAGCCAAGGAAATGGGCGAAGGGTTGAGAAAATCGATAATCAAACAGCTGGGCCTCAAGGATTGAGGCTCGGCTGTACCCCATGAGAGGAACTGTGATGTTCGAATATGCGTTGGAAGTTCACGAAGAGCCGGGCAGCGTCTGGCTATCCTGCGCAGAAATTCCCGAGATGCACGCCGTCGGCGACACCCTCGGGGAGGCGTTGGACACCGCTATTGATGCGATCGAGACAGCACTGTCGATTTACGTTGATGATCGTCGGTTGATTCCGACCGGGCAGGCAGGAGAACAGGAAAGTGACGTCTTATTACGTCTGCCTGCGCTAACTGCCGCGAAGGTTGCGCTGTGGAATACGCTTCTGGAGTCCGGTGTGAGCAAGGCCGAACTGGCGCGTCGTCTCGCTGTGCAACGGCCTCAGGTAGATCGCCTGGTCGATTTCCTACACCACTCCAGGATCGAGAATTTCGAGCGTGCGTTGCAACAGCTTGGGCGGCGGATTTCGATTTCGGTTGAAGCTGCATAGGTTGGATACGATCCTAACCGCCTCCTAGGCGATGCCACTTGCGTGGTGGTCGCACCGCCGCTGTATCCGGGTGGTAAGTACCGAATTCTGGAGAAGCACTCCTGGCGTGAGCATTCGTCCACTTACCTGGCCGCACAATTAAAAAGATCTGCGAACACTTCAACGTTCAGCACATTGATATCGCCGGCGTCGGCTATGGGTGTTTGCTTTAGTGTGCGATTTAAATCCGCGTGCTGCGCCGATCAACTTCAGCCGTGAGACCGAAAACACGCTGGTACTCAAGGCTCAGGACAAGATTCAGGGCCGCCGCATCGAGTTGGGGGCAGCAATTGCACTTCGAAGTGGATGACGTGGAACAGAATATCTACGGGGTGCCTGACTATTTGGGGGGATGCATGCGCTGTTGCTCAACGAGTCGGCCACGCTGTTTCGTCGTCGCTACTTCAACAACGGCGCGCACGCCGGTTTCGTGTTTTACACCAATGACCCGAACCTTTCGGAAGAGGACGAAAAAGCGCTCCAGGCGAAAATTGCGGGAAGCAAGGACGTGGGTGATTTCCGCTCGTTGTTCGTCAATATTCCCGGCGGGGGTGACAAGGCGATTCAGATTATCCCGGTGGGCGACATCGCAACGAAGGACGAGTTTGAGCGGATCAAGAACATCACGCGCAATGACGTGATTGCTGCGTGGCGGATGAATCCGGCGCTGGCCGGGGTGATGCCGGAGAATGCGGCGGGGTTTGGGGATATTGAGAAGATTGATCGGGTGTATACCAATAACGAAATACGCCCGATCAGTCAGTTGTTTTTACAGGTTAATCAAAGGCTGAGCGCGGACAAAAGGTTAGATTGGAAAGCAGAGAAATATAATTGATGTTCTGCGGTGTGTTTTAATATTAGATGTGGGGGTTGATTAAATTTAGTATGGCGGATTTGCTCTTTGCGCCTCTCGAATGTTCTGTTATTTTTCCATCCTTAAATAATACAAATGTGGGTGTGCCATTAACACCATATCGTAAGGCAACGACGGAACTTTGTTCGATGTCAGCAATTCCAACTATTAGTCTCCCCTCCTTTTCTTCTGCAATTTCCGGCATGATCTTGGTTGGGAAATCGTTCGCTGGGCCCCAGTTTGCATTGAAGCAAACCAGAACAGGAACATTTGCTCTCAAGACATTTTCATCGAAGTTTTGGTCGGTTAAAGTTATGGTGGCCATTTTTGATACTCCATGCTGATACTTGGGGTGGCTGCGGGAGGTAGTTTTTAGCTAGCATCCATTGGAGAGGATTGTCGTTTTGAAATTGATAAGTCGCCACTGTCAGAGTTGACAGGTTTTAAGGTTGGTTCGTTATAGAAGTGGTTTTAAAAGGTAATAAATAGTGAGGGGCGCACTTTTGAACGTTAACGATAAAGTTAGCGAAAAAAGCAGTTGGCGGGAAGTTTTATGCGGGTGAATTGCAATTCATGTGGGGAAAAAGGAAGGATCGTATCGCGTGACGAACTGTCACCGGAGTTCGCCCGGCTTTACTGCCAATGTGGCTCCTTAACGTGTGGGCACACCTGGGTGGCCAATCTTACATTTTCACACACACTCAGTCCTTCAGCCCAAGCGGTTGATCGACTCTTGTTCAACCGTTTGCGAACGCTTTCCCCTGATAAGCAGCGTGATCTTTTTGAACAGCTGGGCTCATTGAAGTAGCGGCGAGAGATGAGCTCTCGCCGCTACGCTTTGCTACTCAGTCGGTACTAACTTATCCAGCACCTGATTGACCGCCAGTTCTGCCAGCATCACGATTTGGGCGATGCCCTGCAGCGTTTTACGATGGTGGCCCTCTAGTACACCGGCGAAGTCGCCGAGCATCACGCTGGCGGATCCCAGGGTTTCAGTCGCATCCACTAACAAGGATTCGGCGCCGGATTCTGGGTTGGCCATGTAGAGGCGGTTGGGTCGATACGGCGTGGCCATGATCTGGGCCGTGGGTGGGAGTAAATAATGATCCAGCGCGCGGTTGGCCGCGTCGTTGAGTTTTTTCGAATCGGGAGATTCGTAGGGGGATGTTGGATCTGCGATGGCTGCCGGATCAGTGCCCGGCGGGTTTGGCGTTATCTTGAACATACTCTGGGTCCTAAAGTAGGAGCCAACACCGCTTCTCTACTAAAAGGAGAGGTGGCAGCTGTGCGCAGGTTAGTAGACCGGGGACCCAGGGAGCCGGCGCGCTCGAAAGCGCCCTACGCACAGCTACCATAAAGTGCAGGTGAATAAATGCCTGACTGTCTGATGCGCTATGCGCCCTGGGTGGACCACGAGCTACTAAACCCGATCACTGATGGGCAGTGACAGGCTCAAGGTACCGGTGGGTTCCAAGGCGCACAAGCCGGCGGATTCTGGCGTACGCGTAGGCAGCGGCGCAAGGTTTTGTGGGCCTTTGGGCGTAACCCAGAGTGTTTTTAAACGCGTGCGCCAATCTATGTGTAACGCCGGATGATGTGTGAGGGAGTGTCTGTCAGATAAAGGCGTGACGCCGCGTCTGGTGACGAGAGCGCCTGGGGCGAGCGTATTTTAAGCGGTGCGCCGCAAGGGCTGGGGCGCATCGGTTTGCGCTTCGTATTTGCTGCGAAGCAGGTTTTCAGCGACTTCAAACGCCTCCATGCAGTTTTTTCCGTATTCTGACAAGGCCAGTTTGCTGCGTTGATTGAGTTGTACATCGGCGGTGCAAAGTTCGATGAACAATGAAAGTGAGTGTCCACACTCCTCAATTTTTTCGCGTAATTCAATGGTGTTCTTGTGGTGTGACATCACTTGACTCCTCGATCTTTCGCCGCGCTCAGGCGCGCGTCGATTTGGTTTACGAGTCAGTGTGGACTCACATGATGCTCCCGAGCTGCCTCGCAGATGTCTTAACTGATCAAGATCAGCCTGCGGCCTAACTTCCTTCAATCAAAGCCCGTTCTTCCAGCCAAATCTCTTGAACAAACTGATCTGTAATCGCGTAAATCCCATGCCCGCGTCGCATGATGATGTTCTCGGCAACCAGCGCAATCACTACCGGTTGAATCTCTTCGACCCGCACCTCTCGCCCGACTGACTTTGAATATTCAGCCGCTGCGTCTGTGGAAAAAATTCCGCGCGCATCGCCTTTCGTAGACGCGATTCTGTTGAATATGGCTTGAGCCAGGCTGCCCAGTTGCTCGACTTTTTCCAGCTCGATACTCGCCGCCGCCGAACGCAATGTGCTGGCTATTACGGGTAGAAACAGATCGGGTTCACCCTCTTGCTGCAGAAGTTGACGTAGAGCCTTCAGCATTTCTTCAGGTCGATTTCCCAAAGTGTTGAACGCTTCGACAGCGGCTTCGAGGGACGGCAACTTGTCCTTCTTCACTGTCATTGCGAGTCGGTTGAGCAGGAATTCAACGTAATCGCCTTTCAGCAATGGATAGGCTGCTGACGTGGCCCCGGAAAAGGCGTGGTTGCGTTTGGCGGTCAGTTCGCTGACTTGCGCTCTGTGGGAGCCGGTTCCGATGAACAGAAAGTAGCCGGGAGTATTGGGGCGGGGGTTGATTGCATCGCGGGCGGCTTTGAGTGCCAGCAGCAGTTGATTACCGTCGTCTGAGGAAATGGCGTGCTGCACTTCGTCAATGATCAACACCAGATCAGTCTTGGCTTGATCTACTACTTCGGTGAGTGCTTGGGCCAGTGTCGGGCCGTCGGCGCTGCCAATGCTGTCGAGTTTGAAGCCGAACTTAAATCCAGCAGCGCCGATTTCAACATTGCTGACGCGCTTGAAGGTTTCCAAGGCAGAGGAACCCGGCGTTTGCAGGTCTTTCAGGGTTTTCTGGATGGCGTTGTGCACGAGCGTTGCCGGGTTGGCCAGAGTGTCGCTCCATAAGTCGACATAGATGACTAAAGCACCTGCATCTTCCAGTGCTGGGATGAGGTCGTTTCTCAGAAAAGTCGTTTTGCCTGTGCGGCGCAGGCCAGATAGAAATAGGCCTGAGCGCAGACCTTCGTCGAGTACGCCTGGATTGAGAAGCTGGTTTGCCATTGACTCAGCCAGTTCAGGACGCTGAAAAATGCTGCTCATACGATTACACCTTTTTATGTGTACACCATAATTATTGCTATTTCATAATTTAGCATAAAGACGGAAATGTGAACTGTCGGTTCAGAGTCCGCGCTTTCGAAGTGTGTAAGAGGAAGTGTGGCTAATCGCGCGAAGTGCGAGGGGAGAAGCTATTTTCACTGAGGGTGAAACTGCCAGGAATATAAACACACCAGAAACAACAAAGCCCCTGCATTTCTGCAGGGGCTTCGTTTTGTATGGTGCCGGCACCAGGAGTCGAACCCGGGACCTACTGATTACAAGTCAGTTGCTCTACCAACTGAGCTATACCGGCGTGTGGGCGACGATTATAGCGATTGGGAAGATCCTGTAAACCCCTGAATTCAGACTATTTTTGCGCAGGCTTCGAATCAGGCTCTGCGCAGGACGTTGCGCAGTTTCTGAACGGTGCGCCAGGCGCGACTGTTTTGCATGGCGCGTAGCTGTGCTTCGGCGTGTTCGGCCCGTTGCAAGGCGGTTTCGAGGTCGGGATTGACGGGGTGGGCGAGGGCGTGGCCCTTGCAGAGCTGGAAGTTGTCGAGGTTGCAGGGCGGGAGGTCGAAAGCGGGTTTGAGGTTGAGGTGTTCGTCTGCAAGGAAAAAGCTGTTGAGGCCGTCGAACAGTACATTCTGATAGCCCGCGTCGGTGACCAGATGTTCCCAGGTATGGTCGCGCTCCCACGGGGTTTCGATGAGAATGATCCATGGGCGGAAGCGGCTGAAGTCCATGCCGCGCAGGACTGTTTCTTCGTGGCCCTCAACGTCGATTTTCAAAAAGTGTATGGGACGGTCGGCCGCATGCTCTTCGCAGATAGAGCTGAGGGTGCGGGCCTTGACGGTGAGACTGTGCACATCCATGCCGAGATTCTTGCGTTCTTGTGCAACGGCGGGGTCGGCAGTGGAGAGTCCGGTATCCGGGATGCTGTAGAACGTTACTTCGCCGGGCTGATCACTGGCAATGCATTGCAAGGTCTCGTCCCGTGGACGCTGTTGACGTAAGGCGTCGTGGTAGTTCTGCACTGGCTCGACATTGATCCCGTGCCAGCCGCGATCATAGAAGGCTTTGGTGACCGAATCGTGGGTCGGATCGTTGGCGCCGACATCGATATAGAAGCCATTTTCAAAGTATCTGAGGGCGCGCCACAGGCGGATGTCTTCGAAATTCTGTGCGTAAGAAATGAACGTCACGGTCGCTTCCTGTCGGTCTGATTTTTTCTTGTTCGTGCATGCGCTGGTGGCACGTTGTGATCCTGTATAGCAAGGGTCTCAGGCGGCTGCAATTATTCACTTTACCGACCTACTAATAGGCGGTTATGCCGTTTTGGTTGGCTGCTTATGCACAACACGCACGGCATCAAACGTGCTTGGCGACGATTTTGTGGACATGTTTTCAATTTGTTCGCAAATCACTGTTTTACAGGTTTTTTATCTATGTGAACAAAAAATGACCAACAGTGATAATGCCTCGAAACAGGCAGAGATATTGGATCCACAAGAATTCTATCAACAGAGTTATCCACAGGCGCTGCGTGTTTAAGCGCGTTCGGCCAGCAGCAGGAAATTGCGGGGGGTAAGCGCGGTTTCACAGAAGACGCCGAGGCGTACGAAGTATCCCTGCTCGACGAGGAAAAGTGCGCGATCCAGATTCAGCCAAAGCTCCAGTGGCCGTCGAAATAATCCTCGCAGTAATTCCAGGTTGCGAACTTCGGCTAACCGCTGCCAACCAGCAGCTTCAAACGCTGGCCAGTCTTGCGTCCCGATTGTGGATAACTCTTTTAGCGCAGCCAGATCGCGGCAGTAGTCAGCAAACGGTTTGTCCAGCCACGCGCTCGGTAGCGAGGGGGTTGGCAGGTATTCATCAATGCCGCGCGACTGCCGTTGTAACAGGTCGAAGGCCAGGCGTCGGGCCATCGACGTGTCGCGCTGGCGCCTGACGCGTGCGCCGGCGGTGACGGTTTCGCTCATTGGCAGTGCCAGATCGTCCCGCGACAGCTGTAGGGCGGACTTCAAACCTGCACAGGACAATGCTTGATACGTAGTGCGATTGATCCGGTTGAAGCAGCACGGGGCGATGGCCAGTTGGCGGCAGCCGCTGGCGGAGGCGAGTTGCATCAGGCGCACATGCAGATCGCCGCAGGCGTGCAAGGCGATCGGTGTGTGTTCAGCGTTCAATAAAGACGCGGCGTCCGACGCTGTCACGTCCTGTTCGATGTGCAAGGCATGCAGATGATGGCGCTGACTCAATGCCTGACCGCTGGCGACCAACGAAGGATCGTATTCAACGCAGGTCAGTTGTTGACCGTCACCCAAAAGACGTCGACCCAAGTGCCCCTTGCCGGAACACCAATCGAGCCAGTGGGTCGGTTGCGACGCGAAGGACAGTCGACTGGCAAACGCTTCAATCTGCTGCCATTTGCGCCCCGGCACATCGACATTCAAGCGATGGCCCGCAGCTTCCAGCGCATATCCGGGCAACTCACCGACCGCACCCAACTCAGCCGACAGCGCTGCCAATGAAGCGAACGGCTCAGGTGCATCGGCAAGATCAGCAGGTTGGTTATGAGCGTTTTCCGCATCCTCCAGCGACCGCCCGCGTAGCCACAAGGCCAACTCCGGGTAGGACGCTTCCCATGGAAGCTGCAAGTAAGTGAACGGTCGAGGTTTCCACAACGCCTGATGCGTCGTGAGAAATGAGTCCAGTGCCGTGAAGCGGGCGAGTAAGTCCTCGCCCGTCAGCACGTGGGACGTTTCAGCGCCCTTGGCAGGCATCGACGCGCAGCCAGCGCTCCAGCAGCTTGAAGCCGCGCACCAGCACGTAGGACATCAGCAGATAGAACACGCCCGCCGCGAAGAAAATCTCCACCGGCAGATAGGTGCGGGCAATGATCGTGCGCGCCATGCCGGTCAGTTCCAGCAGGGTCACGGTGCTGGCCAGCGCGCTGGCCTTGAGCATCAGGATCACTTCATTGCTATAGGCCGGCAGGCCGATGCGCGCCGCACGCGGCAGGATGATGTAGAACATCGCTTTGGGTTTGGACATGCCCAGGGCGCGTGCTGCTTCGATCTCGCCCGGTGGAATCGCCTGGATTGCGCCGCGCAGGATTTCGGCGATGTACGCCGCCGTATGCAGGGTCATGGTCGCGGTGGCGCACCAGAACGGATCGCGCAGGTACGGCCACATTGAGCTGTTGCGCACAGCGTCGAACTGCGCGAGGCCGTAGTAGACCAGGAACAACTGAACCAGTAACGGCGTGCCACGGAAAAAGAAGATGTAGGCGTAAGGCAAAGCGCGCACGTACCACAGCTTTGAAGAGCGGGCGATGCCTAGCGGAATCGCCAGCAGCAACCCGGCGATCACGGCGATGGCCACCAGTTCCAGGGTCAGGGTCGCGCCCTGCGCCAGTTTCGGCAGCCACTTGATGATGACTTCCCAGTTCATTGGGTGCTCCTCGCGAAGCCGCGAGCGGCGCGTTTTTCCAGGAAATGCATGCCGGTCATCGCCAGCACGGTCAGGCCGAGGTACATCAGCGCGGCGACCATATAGAAGGTGAACGGCTGTTTCGATACGGTCACGCCGATCTGCGCGTGACGCATGATTTCTTCCAGGCCGATTACCGACACCAGTGCGGTGTCTTTCATCAGGATCATGAACAGATTGCCAAGGCCCGGCAGGGCAATGCGCCACATCTGCGGCATGATCAGTTTGGTGAATATCCGCCATTTCGACAGGCCCAGGGCCACGCCGGCCTCACGGTGACCTTTGGGAATGGCGAGGATCGCGCCACGAAACACTTCCGTGGCATAGGCGCCGAAGCACAGGCCCAGCGCAATGACGCCGGCAGCGAAGGCGCTGAGTTCCAGATCGGGATTGCCGAAAAACTCACCGAGCGCGCGCATCAAGTTGACCGTACCGAAGTAGATCAACAGCACCCAGAGCAATTCCGGGATGCCGCGCACCAGCGTTGAATAAAAGCCGCCAAGCCATTGCAGCGGCTTGTACGGGGAAGTTTTGGCCAAGGCGCCGAGCAGACCGAGCACCAGCCCCAGGCACAGGGCCGAGAGTGCCAGTTTGACGGTCATCAGCGCGCCAGCGGCGAGCGCCGGGCCGAATCCGTAGAGGTCGATAATCATGGATTTCTGTTCAAATCGCGGCAGGCAGGGCCGGGAGCCTGCACCGTCAGATAACGGCGCAGGTCCCGCAGGTCAGGATCAGTAGATGCTGAACGGGAAGTACTTGTCGTTGATCTTCTTGTAGGTACCGTCAGCGACGATTTCCTTAAGCGCAGCGTTCAGCTTCTCGCGGATCGGGTCGTCTTTGCGTACAGCGATACCGATCTTGTCGCTTTCTTCTACCGGGTCGCCCTTGAATTCGTAGGCTTTGCCGGCGTCGCTTTTCAGCCACTCGTAGTTGACGTATTTGTCAGCGAGGATGCCGTCCAGACGACCGGAAGTCAGGTCGAGATAGGCGTTTTCCTGGGTGTCGTAGAGTTTCACTTCGACGTCCGGCATGTTGTCTTCCAGGAAGGTGCCGGCCAGGGTCGCGCGCTGGGCGCCGATCACTTTGCCTTTGAGGGAGTCCTTGTCAGTCTTGAACTCTTTGTCCTTCAGCGCGATGAATTGCAGCTTGTTGGAGTAGTACGGCTCGGTGAAGTCCACCGCGCCCTTGCGCTCTTCGGTGATCGACATCGAAGAGATCAGGAAGTCGAATTTCTTGGCGTTCAGGGCCGGGATGATCCCGTCCCAGTCGGAAGTGACCACGGTGCATTCGACTTTCATCTTGGCGCACAGGGCGTCGCCGATGTCTTTGTCGAAGCCGACCACGTTGCCGCTGGCGTCTTTATTGTTGAACGGCGGGTAGGCCGCTTCGATGCCCATCTTCAAGGTTTCGGCCATGGCAGCGGCGCTGAACGCCAGGGTAACGGCGGCGGCCAGGAAGACCTTTTTAAAATTCTGCATGCATGTTGCTCCGTTAGCGGTTGCTGGACATGAATTGTTTGCAGCGCGCCGAAAGCGGGTTTTCGAACACCTGCTGTGGCGATCCTTGCTCTTCTACCAAGCCCTGATGAAGGAACACCACTTCGCTGGAGACCTGACGGGCGAAGCCCATTTCGTGGGTCACGAGCAGCATGGTGCGGCCTTCTTCGGCCAATGCGCGGATGACACTAAGTACTTCCTGAACCATTTCCGGGTCAAGGGCGGAGGTGGGCTCGTCGAACAGAATCACTTTCGGTTGCATCGCCAGCGTGCGGGCGATGGCCGCACGCTGCTGCTGACCGCCGGACAATTGCGCCGGGTAAGCATGGCGCTTGTCAGCGATGCCGACCTTGGCCAGCAGCGCTTCGGCGACTTCGATGGCCTCGGCTTTGCTCTGGCCGAGCACGCGGCGCGGGGCTTCGATGATGTTGTCGAGCACGCTCATATGCGGCCACAGATTAAAGTTTTGAAATACAAAACCAATCTCGGAGCGCAGGCGATTGATCTGCTTGCCGTCGGCAGCAACCAGTTCGCCATTCTTGGTGGCTTTGAGCTTGAGTTCTTCACCGGCGACCAGAATCTGGCCCTGATGCGGGTTTTCCAAGAGGTTGATGCAACGCAGGAACGTGGACTTGCCGGAACCGGAGGAACCGAGGATCGAGATCACATCGCCGTCGCGGGCGGTC
>NZ_JBIUWI010000021.1:45756-79283 GCF_044743385.1 Pseudomonas sp. NPDC087639
CAGGTTGTCGCATCGGCGCAGCAGACTGTCGCCCCATCAACAACCGAACGGCTGTTTGAACGTGCAAACCCGTGGGTGTCGCGTAAAAAAAGGCGCGATGTTGCCAGCTTTGGCGGGGTGTTGGAAGCGCTATCCGGCCGAACGTTCCCGATTCGCCCTTTTATTGTGCATCCCACACTTTTTCAGTGTGTTTCTGGTGCGCTGTTTCGTCTGGAAAGTGAGTCGCTGGGTAACGCTCTGGCGGATTGCCATTAAATCCAATGACTTGCGATGACTGTCCGGTCGCGCGCAAAGCCCCAGCCCAGAAGAGTTTGAAACATTTTGGCGCAAATATTGCGTGCAGAATAAGGAACGCCCCGTTGGATTCTTTTTACGAGAAGGAAAAACCAGACGGGCCGGACGCAATCGCTTTCCTTGCAAAGGTAGTTTCGATGAGCAGTACCCCAAGCTCCAATGGCCTCGAACAGGGGCTCAAACCGCGTCATGTGACCATGCTGTCGATCGCCGGTGTTATCGGCGCAGGTCTGTTCGTTGGCTCCGGCCACGCCATCGCTGCCGCCGGCCCTGCCGTGCTGTTGGCCTATGCGGCCGCCGGTACCCTCGTGGTTTTGGTCATGCGCATGCTCGGCGAAATGGCGGTTGCCTCGCCGGACACCGGCTCGTTCTCGACCTACGCTGACCGTGCCATCGGCCATTGGGCCGGTTTCACCATCGGCTGGCTGTACTGGTGGTTCTGGGTATTGGTGATTCCGCTGGAAGCCAACGCCGCCGCGACCATCCTGCACGCGTGGTTCCCCGATGTGGGCATCTGGGCGTTTGCTCTGATCATCACCATGTTGCTGACCGTGACAAACCTGTTCAGCGTGAAGAATTACGGCGAGTTCGAATTCTGGTTCGCCCTGATCAAAGTGTTGGCGATCATCGGCTTCATCATTCTCGGTCTGGCGGCAATCTTCGGTTACCTGCCAAACAGCCAGGTCAGCGGCGTTTCGCACCTGTTCGACTCCGGTGGCTTCCTGCCAAACGGCATGGGCGCAGTGCTGGGCGCGATTCTGACCACCATGTTCTCGTTCATGGGTACCGAGATCGTGACCATCGCGGCTGCGGAATCGAAGAACCCGGGCAAGCAAATCTCCAAGGCCACCAACTCGGTGATCTGGCGGATCGGCCTGTTCTACCTCGTGTCGATCTTCATCGTTGTGGCCCTGGTGCCGTGGAACGATCCTACCCTGGCCAACCTCGGTTCTTACCAGACCGTGCTTGAGCGCATGGGCATCCCGAACGCGAAAATGATCGTCGACATCGTGGTGCTGGTCGCGGTAACCAGTTGCCTGAACTCGGCGCTCTACACTTCGTCGCGCATGCTGTTTTCCCTTGGCAAACGCGGTGACGCCCCAGCCATGTCGACTCGGGTCAACAAAAGCGGTACGCCTTACTGGGCGGTGATGCTGTCCACTGGTGCTGCGTTCCTGTGCACATTCGCCAACTACGTGGCCCCGGCTGCGGTGTTCGAATTCCTGCTCGCCAGTTCCGGCGCCATCGCATTGCTGGTGTACCTGGTGATCGCGTTCTCGCAACTGCGTATGCGCAAACAGCGCATGGCTCGCGGCGAGAAAATCGTCTTCAGCATGTGGCTGTTCCCGGGCCTGACCTACGCGGTGATCATCTTCATCGTGGCGGCCCTGACCATCATGCTGTTCCAGGAAGCGCACCGCGTGGAAATCCTCGCCACCGGTCTGTTGAGCCTGCTGGTAGTCGCTACCGGCCTGCTGGTGGCACGCCGCCGCAAGCTGGAAAAACGTGGCGCGGTGGTGTTGAACTGATCCGTAACGCGTAATGCAAAACGGCCGCTGTCAGTGATGACGAGCGGCCGTTTTTGTTTGTGAGCGGTGTTTATTCGCTCTTCTCTTCCTGCGACTTGCCGTAAGTATCCAGCGCAATCCCGAAGTCAGTGATGAACTGCGGTTCGCTCAGCCAGGCCTGGGCGGTTTCGATGTCCATGCCGTCGGCCCACATGCGGTAGTCGATCAGCATGTCGGCGGCCAGGTGGGTGGCGGCCATGCCTTCGTTTTCGGCGTTTTCCATGTCCAGCAGTTCAGGGTGATCGACGATGATGAACGCCAGTTCACGCAGCAGTGTCAGCAGCATCTCGTTACGGCTGACAGCTTCGGCGTCGCGCATTTTGCTGAACATCGCCAGGGTGTATTCCGGGATCGGCTCGGCGAGGTGGCCGAGGTCGTCGTCCTGATCCAGCGGTTTGCGGCCGACCATACGGATTTGCTTGGCTTTGGCCTTGGCGCGTTTGGCGCGTTTCTGTTGCTTGTTCAGGGATGCCATGGGAACTCAGTTCTTCTGTTGGGTTTGTGCAGCGATCGCGTCGGAGGCCGCCACATAGTCGGCCTGGAAGGCCGGGGATTCAATCCACGCCAAGGCACCTGCCTCGTCGGTTTCCTGCGACCACTGGCGATACTCGATCAGTGCGGCGAGGATGAAATCCATCGCGCCTTCTTCGCCTTCCTGTTCAAAGACCAATTCCAGCAACGGGTCTTCGAGGAACGCGGTGCACAGGGCTTGCTGGCTGATCTTCTCGGCGTCGATCATTTTCTTGAACAGTTCGGTCAGGTCCACCGATTCGAAGTCGATGCGATCATCGTTCGGGTCCAGCTCGACCGGTGCTTCGGCGCGTTTGGTGCGGTTCTGCTTGGCCTTGGTTTTGGCCCGGGCGGCGCGTTTTTGCTGCTTGTTGGCGGAGGCCATGATGTGTTCCGTCGTGCGTTGGAGGGGCTCAGCTGCGCGGTACTTGCCGCCCGGGTGTGTCGGGGGCCAGTTCGCCGGTTTGCAGCCAGGTCAGAGCGATGGGCCATAGTGTGGCTTGGTATGCGCTGCGAAAAAAGGCGAAATGTCCGACTTGTTGCTCGCCAACGTCCTGCGGTTCGATGCGCAGATGGGTTTTCGAGGCGTTGCTGAAGTAATTGAGCAGGCGTTCGATGGCCGCAATCGTACCGTAGGGATCGTCGCTGATGCTGATCGCCAAGGTTTGCGCACGCAGGTTTGAGAAGGGCAGATGCCCGGTTTTCGCCAGCATCACCCGGCCGCTTGGCCGCCCTTCATAACGCGGCGAGGGCGTGCTCCAGTCGCGTACAACGCCTGCCGGCGTGTCTTCCAGCCAGCCGAGACGTTTACCAGGGAAGTAGCCGCAGATCAGCGTCAGCAGCGGCATCAGCACATGCCATTTGCCGAACATGCGCCAGCGCTGTTCGGGTGCGTAATCGCGCCAATAAGCGAACTGCGCGCCGACCGTTACCAACCGTCGGATGACCTGCCCGGATTCACCGAGCCCCGCAGCGCAGCCACCAAAACTATGCCCGACCACATCGATGGGCTGTCCGGGAAATTCCCGTTGCGCGCGTTTGAGCATCGCTTCGAAATCCAGTGCGCCCCAGTCTGTCCACGAAGCGTGCAACCCTTTCATTGAGCCGGGACGCGATTCGCCGATGCCACGGTAGTTGTAAGTGATGACATCGAAGCCATTGGCAAACAGATAAGCGGCGAACCGCGAGTAATGACGACAGCGTACCGACGTGGCCGCGTTGATGATCACCACCGGGCGCTGGACATCGGGCAGGGCATGCCGCCAGGTGAAACCACCAAGGACAAAACCGTCGGCGGCTGTTTCCTTGATGGGTTCACCTTGTAACTGCGCTGCCGATGACGACGTTTGCTGCACATCTGCCAATTCGGGCGTGTCCTGAAAACTCATGGCGTTCGACCTTCGCGGGTAGCTGCCAACAATAATCTCGGTACGCCCAAGGGACAATCCGCAGTTCTTCCACACTTGGGAGCACCGTTTTGTAGCTGCTGGCGAACAGTTACTCATTACCTTTGAAGATCGAGTAACGCGCGACCGCCTCGTTGTTCTGCGCGCACAAAGTGATCCCGACGGTCGGCTTGTCGCCCTCACTGAGCTTGAGGGTCGCGCATTTATCCATGTACCACTGACGTGCCTTGTCGTTTTCGACCCGCAGGAGCCTGCGATAGTGGGTCCAGCTCAATTCGAGACGCATTGCGTCACGAATTGGAAATGCTTGATAAAACAGGCGCATGTACCGAAGGTTGGAGGCATCAAAGCCCTTCCCGAATTGAGCCGTCAGCTCTTTCGCCAGTGTCGGCAGTAACTGCTTGCCATACCCCCTGATCACTGTCGTATCCCTGCCCGTAGACGCCGCGCTGGGCACCGTTCTGCTGCCTGTGGACTACGTCAATCCGATCTGATTAGCGTCGCGTGCGCTTGCCCTTCGGCTTCTCCGCAGGCGCCTGCACTTTGCGATAAATCCACAACCCGAACACGCCAATCAGCAGCAGAAACACGGTACCTATGCACTGCGACACGAACTCTATCCAAAATCGCCGTGGTTGTAGGGCCAGGGTATAGGTGTCCTTCGGGCCGCGGTTGGTTGTGGTGATCGAGCCGCTGATCCAGTTTTCGATCAACGTATAAATCGATGCACTGATAGCGAAGGCAATCAGCACGCCAACGAACACGGTCAGCCAGAAGGTCGCACGGCTCTGGCGATACGGTGGCGGGTGGGGCAGGGGGATGCGGGTTCGTTTCTGATTCATGGCAATTCTGCGAACGTCCTTGTACGGTCAGGAAACTGCCGGCTCTTCTCGTTGGTGAGTCAATTGGCCTTGCGTTTTTGGCGGTCGCCCGGCGAGGTGCGCACACTCGGCAATCACCTTCAAGATCTCGATCACCCCCGGGGTCAGCGCTGTGCCAAGACAGATGCGCACGCCTGTGGTTGCATGGCCGTCGGCGAAAAAGATCCCGCTGCCGGCCACGTGGCAACCGCGTTCGGTGGCCAAATGCTGCAGTGCCGACATGTCGGTGTGCCCGGGCAGTTCGATCCAGTGGATGAAGCCTCCGCGCGGTGGCACGTACACGGTTCCCGTGGGGAAGTCCGTGCGCACCAGTGCTTCGACAAAGCTCGCCAGCGAAGACAGTTGCGAGCGGAGCCTGGCGCAGTGTTCTTCCATGTAGCCGCGCCCGATAAATTCGTTGAGAACGTTTTGCGCAAGGCTCGATACCGCCAGGTTGCGTGAAAACATCTGCGCCAGAATGGCATTGCGGTATTTGCCGGCCAGACACCAGCCAACGCGATAACCGGGCGCGACGGTCTTGGAGAATGACGAGCAGTAGATCGTCTGCCCGCTGGTGTCGTAGCTCTTGATGGCGCGCGGGCGGTCCGCTTCTGGCACCAGATCGAAGAAAATGTCGTCCTCGATAATCGGCACGTCCGCTTCGCGTGCGATTTGCGAAAGCCGTGCGCGCGTCTCGTCGGGCATGATGAAACCACGGGGATTCTGCAGCGTTGGGTTGAGAAAGATCACCGCGACCTTTTTCAGCTTCAGCGCTTCTTCGAGATGATCCACGTCCAGGCCCAGTCTGCCGTGCGTGCGGATCGGCAAGGCGCGCATGCCCAGGCGTTCAATGGTCTGCAAGATGCCGTAATAGGTCGGGGTTTCGATGGCGACCGTAGCGCCTCTTGGCGCGACGGCTTCGAGGGCCAGTTCCAGGGCAATGGTGTCGCCCGAGGTCACGAGGATATCGTCCGGCCCGCAGACTACGCCGCGGGTCAGCATCAGCCCGGCGATGCGCCGTCGCAGCGCCGGCAGGCCGGGTGGCGCGACGAGTCCTGTCAGCGAGTTGTCAGCCTTGCCGGCCAGCACTGAAAGGCATTTGTTGAGGAGCACATTCGGCGTGAGGTCGCTGTGCAGGACCGCAGAGTTCAACGACGCGGTGGTGCGCGAGGCGGCTTGGGAGAGCATCGCGACCACCGCATGATTGACGTTGACGGTGACGCTTGAGAAATCGAAACCACTGGCGGGTTTTGCATGTCCCGAGGCCGAAACAAAATAGCCGATTCGGGGTTTGGTCGAAACATAGGCATCGGCTTCCAGATCAGCCAAGGCGCGCTGAACGGTGGTGATGCTGGTTTCAAACATTCGTGCCAGGGTGCGGATCGAGGGCAGTTTTGTTTCGGCTGCCCAATCACCACTTTCGATCTGACGAATAATCCAGTCCTTGACGATCCGCCAGCGTTTGTCCGGTAAATCAAACCTGTCCATAAGTTCTCTGTTATTTCTCGAAACAATTCAGAGAAAGTAGAGCAAAACGACTCCCGTTGCAGCAACTATGACGATGTTGAGGGCGACCAGGCCGAAGGCGAATCGGATCAGGTTGTTCTCTTCATGCCGATTGGCGCCCGCCAGCCCGGTGATCAGCGACAGAATCGACAGCGATCCCAGCGCACCATGCCCGGCGGCACTGTTGACCATCGCGGCCAGCCACGCGCCGTGTTCGCTGGTCAGGGCGGCAATGGACGGCATGACGAGGGTGTTGCCGCCGACGTTGGAACCGGTGACGTAACCGGCGATACCCGCCAGCAAGGCGATCGTTGGCGCCAGGGAAAGCCCCGACAGTGATTGCAGCGTGCGCTGCGCCTCGACGAGGAATCCGGCATTGACCATCACCTGAGAAAGCAGGAGGAACAGGAAAATCGTCGTGACCGGAAACTTCGCCCGGTTGAACAGCGCACGCCAGGGGAAACCCGCTGCGGCGCTTTGTTTGATGGCCATCAGCAGGGTGACGATCAGTAGCGCCAGGCCCGGGGATGCCAAAGGCTTCCACGAAACGTGCTCGCCCTTGATGATCCACAGCGCATCCCAGCCCGACAGCACAAACAACCCGCGCGACGCCACGATCACCCCCAGCAAGGCCAGATAAGGCCATGCCGCGCTCGGCCAGCGCACCAGTTTCTTGCGTTGCGCGTAGGAGATGCCCAGCCCTACGCAGGCCACGGCGAGACCGGCCAGCACACCGGAAACTTCCGGGCCGATCCACAGGTTGATGGAAAACAGTACCGCGACGAACAATGCCGTCACCACGATCAGCCCAAGCCACGGCGAAACAGTGCGGATGCCGCCCTGCCACATGGCGATGGCGGCCAGGCAGAGGAACACCGGCGCGCTGATCAGCGCTGAATGACTACCGAGGGTTTGCGCCGGTAAATGCGCCAGCAACGCACCAATCACAGTGGCCAGACCCAAGGTGCCCCACGGCATGATGACCATGCCGGCCAAGGCAATTTTCATCCCCGACTGGCGGGTGAACAGGCCCATGAGCAAGGGCACGGTAGCGATCAGCGAGACGCCGAAACCGGTCATTGCTTCGAGCAGTGGCGCCAGGCCCAGCACGATGAAGATGACTTGTGCCGGTGGCGTCCAGCCGAGCTCCTTGACCCAGGCGCCGATGGCCTGCGGTGCACCTCCGCGCTCAACCAGAATGACGAAGGCCAGCCCCGGTACGATCACGCACGCGGTGCTGAGAAACAGGATCGTGGTGTCCTGAAAGATCGCCGAGGTGATCGCGGCGGACACAGGTCCGGCCGCGCCCAGTGCCCACAGCACCAGCACCAGCACCACACCCGCCAGCGCGGCTTGTACCGGCGGCCGACGGACGATCAGGATCAATGCGATGACCAGAGCGATGGGTGACATTTGCAACAAGAGAGAGCTCATACACAGTTTTCCTTAACTTAATCGTGAGTCTGCCCGCTGTACTCGGTCGCCCGCATGGAAGCGCGCTCACAAAAAGTCTGATACCACTCGGTCAGGCGTGCTTGAGCGGAAAAGTCTGATAGCTGGCGAAAGGCAATCCAGTCGAGCGCGGTCGCCAGGGCAACGTGGCCGATAGTGATCGGGCCATTGAGGTCCACGTGTTCTTCGATGAAGCGGTAAGCCTCTTTGAGTTTGTAGGCTTGACCGTCGGCGTAGGCCGGATAACGCAAGGCCTCCGGGCGGCGCTCGACTTCCCAGCGCAGCTTGATGCCGACATCGCACATGCCCTGCGCCAAGGCCTGAAGGCGCAGCGCCTTATAGCGCTCGGGGCCGCTTGCCGGGATGAGTTTCGGCCCGTCACTCAGGTCGTCGAGGTATTCACAAATCACGATGGAGTCGAACAGCGCCGTGTCGTCGGGCAGCATCAGCACCGGGACTTTACCTAGCGGGTTGGCCTTGTAGATGACCGCGTTCGGCGACGTCGGGCTGGTCTCGTGGTGGATGACTTCCAGGTTCGAAGCCATTCCGAGTTCGTGAGCCAGCACCAGTACTTTGCGGGCGTAGGGCGAATGCGTCTGGTAGAAAAGTTTCATGCTGGAGTACCTGCCTCAAGGATTGCAGTGGCCGCGCGATGAGCGTCCATGAACAGACGCGAGGGCGCACCCGCCGAAGTGACGTAGTGGTTGTAGTAGCAAGAGCCTTCGGCGAGCGGACCGAGCACCCAGATGTTGCGTACCGCTTCGCCCGAAACCGATTTGGGGTGGCACGCCGCGTCGACATCGATGCCGTCGATGCCCGGCTCGTTGGTTCTCGGGCGGATAAGCCCCAGGCGCGCGAGATCGCGCACCGGTGCACAGTCGCTGTTGTTCACGCCACTGCCCTGGACATAACCGGCGATACGCCGGAAGTTGTCTATCGCCGGTCGTGAGCCGGGCTTGAGAAACGTCAGCAGGCCTGCGTCACACAGGGCGAGCAGGTCGGCGTGGCGCTCTTTCTGCGGGCCGGCAACGAGGCGGTTGATCGCCTTGTGCCAACGGCCGTAGAACTGGCGATGCGAGGCGTCGGTCAGCCCGTCGAAATCCACGGCTTCGCGCAGTCGGTCACGCAGATCGCGCCAGACCTCGATGGCCGCTTTGATCGCCGATTCCCCACGCCCAAGCCGCGATTCGTGCAGGTCGGCTTCGATCGTGTCGTAGATCCAGGCGTGATAGTTGTAAGGCGTCACGTCGTCGGGCAGTGCGTGCCAGATCAGCGCTAGCGGGTTGATGGAGCCGCCGGTCGCTTCGTAATCGCGCAGCAGCGCCTCGCAAGCGACAACACCGGGATTGCCCGCAACACTGACGGCTCTGAGCTTTGCCAGCACCTGCTCCCGCCCTGATTCGCCAAGTACCACGGCCACGGCCGCCGCCCGCATCTCAAGCAGCATGAGCGGCAGGATGTCCTGCTCGAAATCCAGCTGCCGGTGTTGTGCATTTGCCCGCAAGGCTTCGATGCGCGCACTCGTCAGCAGCACGGCGTGGTGGCGAGGATTTTCTATCAGACCATTGGGACGGGTTCGAAACGGCAGCCCGTCCCGTGACTGGATAAAGATCACCGGCTCCTGACCTGAGGGTTCATAGGCGTGACTGGCGTCGGCCATCCGCTTGTAGTGTCCGCCTCGTCCAGAGGTGAGGGCCGCCAAGGTGTCCATTGCGCCCAGCCCCAGCCCTTCGATCAGTACGGTCTCGCCGGGCTCGATGGTGTCGAGGCTGCCGGGCAGTGGATAGATGTTCTCAACGCGTTGGTGATCAGCCGTTTGCAGGCGACCGGTGTGGCCGACCGTCAGGATCAGCCGATCCACCGTCACCGCAGCACCTGAAGCGGTTTTCAGAACGTAATGAGAACCCTCGTTGCGCTCAACAGCCGTGACGGCGTGCTGATGCAGATTCACCGTCACCCAATGAGGAGCGGTGGCGAGGATTCGCGCAAAGGCGTCGGCCAGGTAAGCGCCGAGCAAGTAGCGCGGCAGGAAGTCCTCTGGCTCGACATCGCGTCCATTGGCGGCGAGCAAACCGCTGTCCGGATCGACCTTGAGCCGCTGCGCGCGGCACCACGTCAGGAAGTCCGGCCCCGATCGTTCCCGTGCATCCGCAAGGTTGCCGAATGCCGCCGCGTCCGGAAATACCCCGAGCTGACCGGCAACGGTGTTGAGCAGCAGGTAGTCCGGTTGGTTTGGCCGGTGCGCGCCGCTACCGAGCACATTGGGATCGAAGATGTCGATCACGACGTGTTGCTCCGGGCGCTCTTCAGCAAGGCTCAACAGGCGTTCGAAAATCGACAGCCCGCGCGATCCGCAGCCGACCAGGCCGATGTGCAGAGGCGAATTCACCATCTGCGCTCCTCCCCGAAGAAGGACGGGATGGCGACCGCCGAGCCGTCCTTGACCGCGATGTCGTGGATCATCCGGCCAATCGCCAGATCGAGAATGCCCATGCCGAACGGCGAATAGATCAGCGGTTTGTCTGTGGCGACTTGCAGATCGCCGCGAATCAATTGCGCCACGGTGCCGGTGACGAACTCGCGATGACCGTACTTTTGCTCGGCCAGATGCGGCGATGTATTGGCCTTCAGGCAATGGGTCACGTCGTCGAAGTAGTTGTAACTTTCCTCGATGATTTCTGCGCCGATATCACGCAGCGAGATATTCAACACAATCTGCCCTGGGCGGAATGTCCCGCTGCCTTTGACATAGGGCTCGCCGGCGCTGGTAGCGAACACCACGATGTCGGCGGTCAGTGCGTCCTGCAGCGACAACTGTTGCACATCCGGTAATCCGAGTTGCTTGCCGAATGCCGACAGCGCCTGAGCTGATTCTGCGTTGAGATCGTGAATGCCAACGCTATCGAAAGACCAATCGTCGGCGATGAACGTCTCAAGGATGTTGCGCGAGATCACCCCTCCACCAATGATCGACAGCTTTGGCGCGCTGCGACTTTGGCCATTGAGCCACCAGGCGCCGAGCACCGCCGACGCCGCCGTGCGCACAGCACTGATCAACGCACCTTCCAGTAAGGCGTAGGGATAACCGGTGTCCGGATCGTTGAGGATCAGCACCGCCGAAGCGCGCGGGATACCCGACTTGATGTTGTCGGGATAGCTGGCAATCCACTTGATTCCGGAGACCGATTGATCACCCTCGCTATCGACGATCGCCGCCGGCAGGGCAATGATCCGGTTCGCCGGCTCCGCCGGAAAACGCAGGAAGTAACTGTCGGGGTTAACGGTCTCGCCACGTTCATGGGTGAGGTAAGTCTGCGCGACGATCTCGATGGCTTCCTGACGAAGTCCGTTGAGGATGTCCTTCACGACTGCACCGGGAATGACGTGGAACGGTTGAATCGAAGTTTGAGTGGTCATTGGGGATTACGCCGAAAGTGCCAGAGCGATTTCTGGGAAAAGGGGATGCAGCGCTGCTGCGCCGATGCGCTGGGAAACCCAGTCGTCGGAATAGATGGTTTCGAGGTAGCGCTCACCCATGTCCGGTGAGATCGCCACAACGACATCGTCGGGACGAATGTGCGGCGCCCACTGCTGGATGCCGGCGAGGACAGTGCCGGTGGAGCCGCCGAAGAGCAGGCCGTAGCGTTGCGCCAGCCAGCGGCAGACCTTGATCGTCTGCTCCTCGGGAATCGACAGGAAGTCGTGAATACCGGACGGCTCGAATATCTCCGGCAGGCGGCTGGTGCCGAGCCCCGGAATATGTCGCGTTCCTCCCGGCAAACCGAACGTGACCGAGCCGACGGTATCGACGGCGATGACTTTGGTGTGCGGATGATGTTCGGCGAAGTAGTTCTTGCAGCCCATCAGCGTGCCGGTCGTGCCGGCGCCGACAAACAAGTAATCCACGTGCGCAAACTTACGGGCGATGGACTTGGCCGTCGCTTGATAGTGGGCGAAGGGATTGGTTGGATTCTTGTATTGATTGAGCCAGATGTAGTCGGGGTTTTCCGCGACCATTTGCTCGATCAAACGAATACGTGAATTCAGGTAACCGCCGTTTTCGTCACGCTGATCAACCATGATCATCTCAGCACCCAGTGCCTGCATGAGCTTCCTGTTCGGCGCAGAGATATTCGGATCGATCACACAGACAAACTTGTAGCCCTTGGCAGCGCAGACCATGGCCAGCGCGACCCCCAGATTGCCCGACGAAGACTCGACCAGTCGGGTTTTATGGGAAATCCGGCCCTGGTTTTCCAGATCCGTAACGAGGGCGTGCGCGGTTTTGAGTTTTATCGATCCGGCAGGATTCAGCCCTTCGATTTTCAGTTGGATCGTCGCGCTGCAAAGATCCCCAATCTGCACATAACTGTCTTCATTGATAAGTTGCTTGATCATACGTCGTCCGTTTCGTCTCTATTGCCGGGCGCACGGGGGCGCCAGCATTCATCCTGGAATGTTTGAAAAGCAGTAAATGCAGTTCGCCTGTTGGGTCTGTTTTCAGATTTTTTAGCTGGACGGGAAGTGACCTTGCGGTGGACGCCGATCTATTCAAAAAATCAGGTATTGCGCTCTGAGGGCTTCAGGAGCCCAGAGTTTTGCGGGGCGCAAAGTAGAGCCAGTCATTGGCTCGCCAAGGCTTGGAGAAATACTGGCGAATTTTCCTACACGGGGAGAGATACAGATTTCGGGTTTTTTCCAGTACAGCGGGGGTTGGGGTGTACCGGGAGAAGGGGGAGAAGGCGGGGGGATTAAATCGCAGGCATAAAAAAACCCTGAATCTTGCGATTCAGGGTTTTCGGTATTTGGTGCCCAGAGACGGAATCGAACCGCCGACACGGGGATTTTCAATCCCCTGCTCTACCGACTGAGCTATCTGGGCAACGGGGCGCATTAAAAGGGTTTTTCGGATTCTCGTCAACGACTTTTTTAAAATTTCTTAAATTAATTCCGTCGCTTACGATCCGCCCCCGATTTCTCGGGGTTACTCGGCAGGCGGAACGTAGCCTTCGGCCTGGGCGTATTCCTCGCCGGAGAAGTACTTGTCCATTTCGCCCTGCAGAAATTTACGATCTTCGGCGTTCATCATGTTCAGGCGCTTTTCGTTGATCAGCAGGGTCTGGTGTTTCTGCCAGTCGGCCCAGGCCTTGGCGGAGACGTTGTCAAAAATATCCTGACCTTTTGTGCCCGGGAAAGGAGCGCGATCCAGGGCTGGCAGTTCTTCGTGGTACTTGCGGCATATTACGGTGCGGGTCATGCTGACTCTCCTGCATTCAATACGGCGGCCGCGCGTTCGAGCAAGGTTTTGACCGGGGCGGCGAGGCCCAGGCGCGGCGGGGTGGCGAGGTTATACCAGAGCCAGTCGACCTCGGCCACGTGATGGCTGGCCTCCTGCACCTGAACCAGCCAGGGTTCGATGGACAGCTGGAAGTGGCTGAACGTGTGGACGAGGCTCGGCAGCGCCTGCTGCTCGCCCAGTGCCAGCGAGTGCTGATCGGCGAGATGTTGCAAGTCGTCGAGGTCGTCAAGTTCCGGCAGGCTCCACAAACCGCCCCACAGACCGGTCGATGGGCGGCGATACAGCAGAATCGCGCCGTTGCCATTGGCGAGCATCGGCATCAGCGTGCGTTTCTGCGGGATAGCCTTGCGCGGCTTGGGAATCGGGTAGCGCGTTTCCAGGCCGAGCATGTGCGCCTCGCAGCCACGCTCCAGCGGGCAGAGCAGGCAACTCGGCTTGCTGCGCGTGCACAGCGTAGCGCCGAGATCCATCATCGCCTGTGTGTAGGCGTTGACGCGATCGTGCGGCGTAAAGCGCTCTGCGTTGGCCCACAGCTGTTTGGCGACCTTCGGCTCGCCCGGATAACCCTCTTGCGCGGTAAATCGCGCCAGCACGCGTTTGACGTTGCCGTCGAGGATCGGCGCGCGCAGGCCCATGCTGATGCTGGCGATGGCGCCCGCGGTGGACAAGCCGATGCCCGGCAGATCCGTTAACTTTTCAACATTGCGCGGAAACTCGCCGCCGTACTCGCTGACGACGATTTTTGCGGTCTTCTGCAAATTGCGCGCGCGGGTGTAGTAGCCCAGGCCCGTCCACAGGTGCAGCACTTCGTCTTCTGGCGCCTCTGCCAGCGCTTCGACCGTTGGCAGTGCGGCCATGAAGCGGTCGAAGTAATTGAGCACAGTGCTGACCTGAGTCTGCTGCAACATGATTTCCGACACCCACACCCGATACGGGTTGATGTCCTGCTGCCAAGGCAAGTCGTGGCGGCCGTGGCGGTCGAACCAATCCAGCACCGCCTCTGAAAACTGCTCCGCTCTCATCGCTTGAACAGCCCCTTCAGTGCGTTTTTCAGTTCCGGGCTGACCTTGTCGCCCAATTTTTCGTCGATTTTTTCGCTCAACTTGTCGCCGGCGAGTTTGCTTGCGACCTGGCCAAGGCGTTCGTTATCCAAGCGGCAGGCTTTGGCGCCCAACTCCAGCGGGCCGCGGCAGCGCAGCGGCCACTCGACACCGACGAATTTATCGCCGACCTGGCAGGCCGGGTCCGGCATGGCGCTGGTGTCGCCTTCGACGATGATGCCGACGCGGTAATCCATGCCCAGCACGCGCAAATCGATATCGCCGTCACCGTTGACGGTCATGCCCGGGATTCGCACTTTCAGATCCGGGTTGCTGGCAATGCCGTTGCGGAACGTCAGGTTGCCCTTGAGCTCCTGGAACGGCGTGTCCTTGCCCCGTGGCTCGCCGCTGAGGGTTTTGCGATTAAGCGTGGCAATGCCTTTGCACAGTTGCTGCTCAAGGTTGGCGTTGAGCAACACGCCGTTGTTGATCACGAAACTGGCGTTGCCGTTGAGGGAGTCGATCAGCGCCTGTTGGCTGTTGCCGCTTCCGGTAACGTTGCTGGTGAGGTTCACCAAACCTTTGACCGGTGGGGTCTTGCCTTGGCTTTCGAGGATTTTTTCCACCGGCACGCGGTTGATCCGGGTTTGCAGGTTCAGCACCGGTGCCGTTGGGCGCACGTCGAGAGTACCTTTGGCTTCGAAGTCGCCGTTGTACAACTCACCGCGCAGGTTCTCCAGGGTCAGCAGGCCGCTCTGACCGGTGGCCTTGAGCGCGGCATTCTGGATCGGCAGCTTGTCGAGGGTCAGCTGGCCGAAGGTCAGGTCGGCGTCGACGTCGAGTTTGGCCAAACGCTCAACCGGCAGCAGGCGCTCGGTGCTCCAGGCGCTTTTGCTCGGTTTGTCCGGCAGCGGCGTGGAACCTGCGCCGGCCATGGCATCGGCTTCGGTGCTGGCGACTTCGGCCTGACGCACTTGCGTGGCGCTGGTAGCTTTTTCCGATTTCGGCGGCAGGTAGCGGTCGACGTCGAAGGTGTCGGCCTTGAGGATCGCCCGCAGCGATTGTTTGGCGAAGTCTTCGACGGCGATGCGGCCGCTGAAGTTGCTGTCGTCGAGTTTCAGGTTGATGTTGTCGAAAGCGACGCTGGTCGGCGTCGCGGCAACACGGCTGACCAGTTCGACCTTGCTCAGGCTGCCCTCGGCCATGGCTGGCAGTTTCTGGCCGATGCTGTCGACGAATTTTGCTAGATCAAACTGGGCGATCGAGATGCCGCCAGTGATCTGCGGAGTCTTGTCGAGATCGTTAGCCTTCAGTTCACCCAAGGCGCGCAACTGATTGGCGGAGATCTTGATGCCAGTCCATTCGGCGACGTTCGCCGCTTTATCCAGCAGCAACTGGCCCTGAGCGGAGAAGGTCATGGTCTTGCCTTGCAGCGGATCTCCCGCCACTTCGCCGGAGAGCTTCATGTCTTCGAACTTGTAGCGTTGCAGGGCGCGCTCGAAGCGCAGTTCGCCGCTGAGTTCGGTACGCACCCGCAATACCGGCTGATTGGTGCCTAGGAAAGCGGTGGCCTTGATCGGAATGTTGGTCGAATCGTGCACCGGGCCGGTGCTCAATTGGATGCTCTCGGCGCTGAACTGCTTGCCGGTGAGTTCGTCGTTGTACTCAACGCGGGCGTTGTTGACGGTCAGGCTGTCGATGTCGAGGCGGATCGGCTGGGCCGGTTTTTCCACCGCTACCGGGGTGTCGCTGGCCGGTTGGCTTGGGGTGGCGGGTGGCGTGGAACCAGCCGCTACCGGCACCTTGCCGATGTCTTCCCAGTTGCCGTGGCCATTCTTGTCGCGGTTCAGGCGCAGATTCAGACCTTCGACACGTACGTCACTCATCTGCACTTCGCGGCGCAACAGCGGCAGCACGCGCACGGACAGGCCGAGCATCTGCAAATCGGCAAAAGGTTCGGCAGGCTTGGCCAGGGTGGCAACGCTGGCCTCGTGCAGTTCCAGGCCGAGCCACGGGAACAGGCTCCAGCCGATATCGCCATTGAGCGTCAGCTCGATGTGGGCCTTGTCGCGGGCTATCTGGCGGATCTCGTCTTTGTAATCGTTGGGATCGAAGAGGTGGGTCAGGGCAAAGCCTGCCGCCACAATGATCAGCAACAGCCCGAGAAGTACCAGACCCAGGATTTTGCCGAACGCTTTCATGGGCGAGTCCTTGTAATTTAGTCGAATTCGTAATTTAGCCGGGGAGTATAGCGCTGCAACGACCCGGTCCGGTGTGGCGTCATGTTGCCGTTATCGTCAGCAGCACCTGAAACTTCGCGGCCAGCGCCTGAATCTCAAGCTGCCCCGCAGGCGCCAGCAGGCATAGTCCTGGCCTCGCTTGCGACGCCATTTTCTGCGTTTGGTTCACCCGTCTCTCGGCGAGACGATCTTCTGATTTTGAAAAAACCGGTTCAAAAGATCCCGGCGTTTCCCTGCTTCTTCAGAGGAGGAGATCAGATGACACGAAAAAAGGTGATATCAGTTTGGTTTTTCTGTCACGTGCAAATGGTAACCTTCGCCGGTTCGTCCGTCCTTCTGCGACTTAACGTCGCGCCTTCAAGGAGCTTCACCCAAAAAAAGGTCATGCCTGCGTGCATAAGGCCAAGGGTGAACAGTGGCTGGCGAACCATTCTAATAATTGGGGGATACACAATGAGCACGAGCATCACGGCGGACGGCCTTCGCGCCGACCAGCCTGCGTTCCTGTCCAAGGAGCGCATCATCGCCAAGCCCGGTTTCAACCGTTGGCTGGTTCCACCGGCCGCTCTGGCCATCCACCTGTGCATCGGCATGGCCTACGGCTTTTCGGTGTTCTGGTTGCCACTGTCCAAGGCGCTGGGCGTCACCAAACCGGTAGCCTGCGCGCCGGACATGAGCTTCATCGCACAAGTCTTCTCTTCGCAATGCGACTGGCCGATCTCGATGCTCGGCTGGATCTACACCCTGTTCTTCATCTTTCTCGGCTGCTCGGCCGCGATCTGGGGTGGCTGGCTTGAACACGCAGGGCCGCGCAAGGCTGGTGTTGTATCGGCATTGTGCTGGTGTGGCGGTCTGCTGATCTCGGCGCTGGGGATTTATACCCACCAGATCTGGCTGATGTGGATCGGCTCCGGTGTGATCGGCGGTATCGGTCTGGGTCTGGGCTACATCTCGCCGGTATCGACCCTGATCAAGTGGTTCCCGGACAAGCGCGGCATGGCGACCGGCATGGCGATCATGGGCTTCGGTGGTGGCGCGATGGTCGGTGCGCCGTTGGCGACGGCGCTGATGAGCCACTTCGCCTCGCCTGAAGGTGTCGGCGTATGGCAAAGCTTTGTGGCCATGGCTGCAATCTACTTTGTGTTCATGATCGGTGGCGCCCTGGCCTACCGCGTGCCGCCTACCGGCTGGAAGCCTGAGGGCTGGACTGCGCCGGCGAAGAAAGCGTCGAACTCGATGATCACTCATCGTCACGTGCACGTGAATGTGGCTTGGAAAACTCCGCAATTCCGTCTGGTGTGGCTGGTGCTGTGCCTGAACGTATCGGCGGGTATCGGCATCCTCGGCATGGCTTCGCCACTGCTGCAGGAAGTGTTCGGTGGCAAGTTGCTCGGTGTTGATGTGCCGTTCGGTCAACTGGATGCCGGGCAACTGGCTTCGATTGCCGCGATTGCTGCCGGTTTCACTGGTTTGCTGAGCCTGTTCAACATCGGTGGCCGGTTCTTCTGGGCATCGTTCTCGGACTATCTGGGTCGCAAAAACACCTACTTCGTGTTCTTTGCGCTGGGTTTTGCCCTGTACGCATTGATCCCGAACCTCGGCCACTTGGGCAACGTTGCGCTGTTCGTGGCGGCGTTCTGCATCATTCTGTCGATGTACGGCGGTGGTTTTGCGACTGTTCCGGCATATCTGGCTGACTTGTTCGGCACGCAGATGGTCGGTGCGATTCACGGTCGTCTGCTGACTGCCTGGGCTGCGGCTGGCGTGCTCGGCCCGGTGCTGGTGAACTACCTGCGTGAGTATCAACTGAGCATCGGCGTTGAACGCGCCGCCGCTTACGACATCACCCTGTACATCCTGGCAGGCCTGCTGGTGTTGGGCTTCCTGTGCAACCTGCTGGTGCGCCCGGTGGCCGACAAGTACTTCATGACCGACGCCGAACTGGCTGCCGAACAGGCACTGGGTCATGACAAAGGTGCTGATGCGAGCACCGTTCTGGAGTGGAAAGCTGCACCGGGCAGCAAGCCATTGGCTATCGCTGCGTGGCTGGCGGTCGGTATTCCGTTGGCGTGGGGTGTGTGGGTGACCCTGCAGAAAACGGCGGTATTGTTTCACTAAGTAAACGCTAAAACGCAGTACCCCTGTGGGAGCGAGCCTGCTCGCGAAGACGGCGTGTCAGTCGACATCAGTGTTGGCTGATATACCGCTTTCGCGAGCAGGCTCGCTCCCACATTTGTTTTTGGGGTGTCCAAAATGAGTTGTATGGACATGTCTACCCGCGACAGCCGGGCATTCTATCCGTCTGCCATATCACCTCGCGTGTTTCTGTTTCGGCCTCGCGCCCCTATAATGGCTGCCTTTTTCGCCCAATGATTTTGCGGAGCTGGTGATGGCCGAACGTAAGGCGTCTGTCGAGCGCGACACTCTGGAAACCCAGATCAAAGCCTCGATCAACCTTGATGGCACCGGAAAGGCCCGAGTCGCTCTCGGTGTTCCATGTCTGGAGCACAGGCTGGATCCGAGCGCCCGTCCCGGGAGGATCGAGCTGGATATTGAATGCAAGGGCGATCTGCATATCGACGACCACCATACGGTGGAAGATGTCGGTATCACTCTCGGCCAGGCCTTCGCCAAAGCCATCGGCGACAAGAAAGGCATCCGTCGCTACGGCCACGCCTACGTGCCGCTCGATGAAGCGCTGTCGCGCGTGGTGATCGACTTCTCCGGTCGTCCGGGCTTGCAGATGCATGTGCCGTACACCCGCGCCACCGTTGGCGGCTTCGACGTTGACCTGTTCCAGGAGTTCTTCCAGGGCTTCGTCAACCACGCGCTCGTCAGCATGCACATCGACAACCTGCGCGGCACCAACACCCACCACCAGATCGAAACCGTGTTCAAGGCTTTCGGCCGCGCCCTGCGCATGGCTGTGGAGCTGGATGAGCGCATGGCCGGGCAGATGCCATCGACCAAAGGCGTTCTGTAATGCAGACGGTTGCAGTTATCGACTACGGCATGGGCAACCTGCACTCGGTGGCCAAGGCCCTCGAGCACGTTGGTGCCGGCAAGGTGCTGATCACCAGCGATGCGGACGTGATCCGTGAAGCCGACCGCGTGGTCTTCCCCGGCGTTGGCGCAATTCGCGATTGCATGGCGGAGATCCGTCGCCTCGGTTTTGACTCGTTGGTGCGTGAAGTCAGCAAGGATCGGCCGTTCCTCGGTATCTGTGTCGGCATGCAAGCCTTGCTCGACACCAGCGAAGAGAACGACGGCGTCGACTGCATCGGCCTGTTCCCGGGCGCGGTGAAGTTCTTCGGCAAAGACCTGCACGAAGACGGCGAACACCTGAAAGTCCCGCACATGGGCTGGAACGAAGTGAAGCAGTCGGTGAGTCACCCGCTGTGGCATGACATTCCGGACGTGGCGCGTTTCTACTTTGTGCACAGCTATTACATCGCCGCCGCCAATGCGCGGCAGGTGGTGGGCAGCGGTCATTACGGCGTCGATTTCGCTGCAGCACTGGCCGAAGGCTCGCGCTTCGCCGTGCAGTTCCACCCGGAGAAGAGCCATACCCATGGCCTGCAATTGCTGCAGAACTTCGCCGCGTGGGACGGTCGCTGGTAAATGGCCGCCAAGAAGTCCAAGCCGCCGATCCTGACCCTCACTCCCGAGCAGGAGAGCGAGGCCAATCACAAGATCAAACGCTTTATGGAAGATCGTTTCGAACTCGACCTCGGGTCATTCGAAGCGGCCGAGATTCTTGAGTTGTTTACCCGCGAAATTGCTCCGCACTATTACAACAGGGCGATTTTCGATGTGCAGACCCACCTCAAGGAGCGGTTTGACAGCATCGAAAGTGACCTGTGGGCGCTCGAGAAAAACTGATTACCGAGCCAAGCTGAACATTCAAATTTGAAGGTTTGCCAGATGCTGATTATTCCCGCTATCGATCTTAAAGACGGTGCCTGCGTACGCCTGCGTCAGGGCCGCATGGAAGATTCCACAGTGTTCTCCGATGACCCGGTGAGCATGGCTGCCAAGTGGGTAGAGGGCGGTTGCCGTCGTCTGCATCTGGTCGATCTGAATGGCGCATTCGAAGGCCAGCCGGTCAACGGCGAAGTGGTCACGGCCATCGCCAAGCGTTACCCGACCCTGCCGATCCAGATTGGCGGCGGCATTCGCTCGCTGGAAACCATCGAGCACTACGTCAAGGCTGGCGTGAGCTACGTCATCATCGGCACCAAAGCGGTGAAAGATCCGGCGTTCGTGGCTGAAGCCTGCCGTGCGTTCCCGGGCAAAATCATTGTCGGTCTGGATGCCAAAGACGGTTTTGTCGCTACTGATGGCTGGGCTGAAATCAGCACCGTGCAGGTGATTGATCTGGCCAAGCAGTTCGAAGCCGATGGTGTGTCCTCGATCGTTTATACCGACATCGCCAAAGACGGCATGATGCAGGGCTGCAACGTGCCGTTCACCGCCGCGCTGGCGGCGGCCACGAAGATCCCGGTGATCGCTTCCGGCGGCATCCACAACCTCGGTGACATCAAGTCGCTGCTCGACGCCAAGGCGCCGGGCATCATCGGCGCGATCACCGGCCGGGCGATCTACGAAGGCACTCTCGATGTCGCCGAAGCGCAAGCTTTCTGCGATTCGTACAAAGGCTGAGGACTGACCATGGCGCTGGCCAAACGCATCATCCCTTGCCTGGACGTGGACAACGGCCGGGTCGTCAAAGGTGTGAAGTTCGAGAACATCCGCGATGCCGGTGACCCGGTGGAAATCGCCCGTCGCTATGACGAGCAGGGTGCCGACGAGATTACCTTTCTCGACATCACCGCCAGCGTCGATGGCCGCGATACCACGCTGCATACCGTCGAGCGCATGGCCAGCCAGGTGTTTATCCCGCTGACCGTCGGCGGTGGCGTGCGTACCGTGCAGGACATTCGCAATCTGCTCAATGCCGGTGCCGATAAGGTTTCGATCAACACCGCTGCGGTGTTCAACCCGGAATTCGTTGGCGAAGCGGCGCAGCATTTCGGCTCGCAATGCATCGTCGTCGCCATCGACGCAAAGAAGGTTTCCGGTCCGGGCGAAACCCCGCGCTGGGAAATCTTCACCCACGGCGGTCGCAAGCCGACCGGCCTCGACGCGGTCGAGTGGGCAAAGAAAATGGAAGGCCTCGGTGCCGGTGAGATCCTGCTGACCAGCATGGATCAGGACGGCATGAAAAACGGTTTCGACCTCGGCGTGACCCGTGCCATCAGCGATGCACTGGGCATTCCGGTGATCGCTTCCGGTGGTGTCGGCAACCTGCAGCATCTGGCCGACGGCATCCTCGAAGGTCACGCCAGCGCGGTGTTGGCGGCGAGTATTTTCCACTTCGGCGAATACACCGTGCAGGAAGCCAAAGCGTATATGGCGCATCGTGGGATTGTAATGCGCTAAACCATACAGGCCAGTGGACAGCATGGCGTACCCAAGGCACTCTTGGGCACGCCATGGATTTCGGTAGCCACGACATGATCAAACGCCTGCTTCTTGTTCTCGCCAGTGCCTCTGTGTTGCTGCTCAACACGGCCCGTGCGGAAAACAGTCCCGACACCGATCTGGTGCTGCTCACCGAAAACTTCCCGCCGTACAACATGGCGAAGAACGGCAAAAACTTCGCCCAGGGCGAGAACATCAACGGTATTGCGACCGACATCGTGCGCGAGATGTTCCAGCGTGCCGGTGTCAGCTACAGCCTGACACTGCGCTTCCCTTGGGAGCGGGTCTACAAACTGGCGCTGGAAAATCCCGGTTACGGTGCCTTCGTGATGGCGCGGTTGCCGGATCGCGAGAAACTCTTCAAATGGGTCGGCCCGATCGGCCCCGACGACTGGATTTTGTTGGCCAAGGCTGACAGCAAGATCACCCTCGAAACCCTCAATGACGCGCGCAAATACAAGATCGGTGCCTACAAGGGCGATGCGATTGCCGAGACGCTGACCAAGCAAGGCCTGAAGCCGGTAGTCGTGCTGCGCGATCAGGACAATGCGAAGAAGCTGGTCAACGGTCAGATCGACCTGTGGGCGACGGGTGATCCTGCCGGCCGATATCTGGCGCGACAGGATGGTGTGACCGGGCTCAAGACCGTGCTGCGTTTCAACAGTGCCGAGTTGTACCTGGCACTGAACAAAGATGTTTCCGACGACGTTGTCGCCAAGCTTCAGGCCGCGCTCGATCAACTGCGCAAAGAAGGTGTAGTTGACGACATCATGGCGCGGTATCTGTAGCGCTCGGCAAATCTGGCTCCGGTGGCGAGGCGATGACTTCGTTGTCTGCTCCGGGAGTCCGTGTGTCCATTTCCACTTCTGGCTCCTGTTGCGCAACGACAGTGACTTCAGGCTCCGCGGGCGTGTACTGGCTGATGTGCAGGCTGGCGCCATCGGTGTAACTGAAACCACCTGTCACCGGCGTACCGTCTGCGCGCATTAGCCGGTAGTCGCTCTGCTTCAGATAAACCGCCACGGATCTGTTTTTGTCCACGACAGCGACCACGTCAATGGCTGCTGTGTTTAACCATTCGTTGGCGTGAATTTCACATTGGGTGAAATCGTGGCTCAGTCGCGCCGAAAACAGGAGCGGGTTGGGCAGGCTGGTTTGCCATTGAGCGCCAAACTCGACCGAGGTGATGCGGGTGAATGTGCGCAGGCTTTCAGTTCGCTGCGCACGGGGAGATGTCCATCTGAACGTCTTGCTCTGGTCGTCTGTGTTGTGGCCATGGCCGACCAGCACATACTGATCCGTGCGTTCCAGAAGATAGCAAGGTGACAGGCGTAGCTGCTCAAGGGGAGGGAGTTGCGGGTCTCTTACTGCAAACCAGGGAAGTCGAACGGTGTAAGTGGGCTTGTCCGCAGCCTCCGCAAGCGCTGGCGTTTCCCCGCAAAGCACAGGTGCTGTTGGTTGCGGGTTGACCTGAAGCGGGATCTGCATGCGCAACGAGTAGACAGGAGCATTGGCCGGCCTTGAGTAGCCGCTGAAACCGGTAAAGGTGCCCGGTGCCAGATGGATCTCACCCGATGCGGGGGCTGGCGGTACGGCAGTCCAGACGCTCACACTTTGTCGGGCACCGCTGCTTTTGTCGTTCCAGACCGGTTCGGTGCCGCTCGATGCAATCACCAGATCCTCACGGACACAACGGACCGCGTTGAACGAAGGTTTTTCGTGGTCGCTTGAGCAAACCGACCCCAGTGCCACGTAGCCGTCTGGGGGGATTGGTTTCCAGATCGATAGGTCTCTTTTCGATCCTGAGCCGGAATCTTTCCAGATCAACTGGTAATCGTCGGGGCGACACAGCGCCTTGCCCTTGGCGGGATCGGTGCTGGGTGTGTCTGCTTCGCAAACCACAGCCACCACGCGCGTGCCGTTGATATTGCCGTGACCGACAGAGGCGACGTCGCCCAGAGGAAAATAGCCTGGTAGCAGATCAGGGGCAGGGGTGGGGTGCCAGAAGGCTGCAGGTTTTGCCTGCAAACCGCTGGTATCCCAGATTCGCAGAAATTCTGTCGTGAAGTTGATCAGCAGGTTGTCGATTTTTATGGAGTTCATTCGCCCGGCAGACGAAGTGATTTGTTCATCGGTCGTCATAGTCAGTCCTGATAGTTGATGGGCGACTCAAGGGGAGTCGCGACCTGTTGCAGGTCTCACTATCAGCAAGTGCGCCAGACCTCTGGCGGTAACTATGTATTTACATTCGTGACCGGGTGTTACCGATACACGCCGTCTTTGCCATGACCGGCCATGGCGCGATTGCTGCGCACGCTGATCATCTGCTTGATGTCGATCCACTCGATGCCTTGGGCCTTGAGCTTGGGCAACTCGCGCTCGAGCACCGCCAACGTCTGTGGATAAGGATGTCCGATCATCACGGCTGAACCTTGTTTGTGCGCAAGGCTGATCGCTGTCTGCAACTGGGTGAAGATCGCCGCCTCGGTGCGCTCGTCATCGAGGAATACATCGCGGGAAACACTCGCCAGATCGATCTTCTGCGCCTGTTGCGCGGCCACGGTCTGCGCGCTGGTGCGGCTGTCGACGAAGAACTTGTGGCGGCGCTGCAATTCCGCCATCAACCATGCCATCGCTACCGGTTGCGCAGTCATGCGACTGCCCATGTGGTTATTGATGCCGGCGGTGAAGGGGACCCTTTTGAACGCAGCGTTGAGGCGTTTTTCGAGTTCTTCGATGGGTAGTTCCGGATGCCAGGCAAACGGACCGGTGGCCGGGTCCATCGGCATGTGCAGGATGACGACCTTGCCGGCGCGATGGGCCTCGCGGGCGAATTCGGTGGCGTGCGGTGTGTCGGGCATGATCGCCGTGGTCACCGGGCCAGGCAGGGCCAGCACGCGGCGATCCCGGGGCAGGTTCTGCCCCAGGTCGTCGATGATCAGCGTCAGGTAGGCTTTGTGCGGTGTCGGTTTGGCGGGCTCTGCGTGAGCAGTACCCGCCAGACAACACAACAGGACGAAGAGGAAACGCAAACCCATCCTCAACGGCCGGAGGTGATGCTCAGGCCTTTGAGCAGGCTGAGGGCCTGGGCCAACTGGTAATCATCATCCTGCGGCATCGCTTTGGCCTTGGTGCCGGAACCGGTCGGTTTGTCGGCGCCGCCGTTGCCATTGCCCAAGTGACCTTGCAGATCGGCTTCCTTGAAGTAATCGCCGTCCGCCTCGTTGGTGATCTTGGCCTTGCGCACTTCGATGTCCGGGACGATGCCCTGGGCCTGGATCGAGCGACCATTGGGCGTGAAGTACAGCGCGGTGGTGATCTTCAGCGCGCGGTCGTTATTCAGCGGCAGCACGGTTTGTACCGAGCCTTTGCCGAAACTGGTGGTACCCATGACCACAGCGCGTTTCTGATCCTGCAGGGCGCCGGCGACGATTTCCGAGGCCGAGGCGCTGCCACCGTTGATCATCACGACCATCGGCACGGCTTCGCTTTCGTCCTTGCCGGTGGCGGAGAAGCGCAGCTCGGAGTTGGCGATCCGGCCTTTGGTGTAGACGATCAGGCCTTTGGTGATGAAGTGGTCGACCACTTCCACCGCCGCCTGCAACACGCCGCCCGGGTTGTTGCGCAGGTCGAGAATGATGCCGTTGAGCTTCTTGCCGTTGTCCTTGCGCATCTTGGCCAGGGCCTTGGAGACCTCTTCACCGGTCTTGACCTGGAACTGGGTGATGCGGATGTAACCGTAGCCCGATTCGAGCAACTGCGACTTGACGCTCTTCACCTGAATCACTGCACGCGCCAAAGTCACGTCGAACGGCGTGCCACCGTCACGGACCAGGGTCAGGGTGATTTTCTGGCCGATCTTGCCGCGCATCTTGTCCACGGCTTCGGTCATGGTCTGGCCGCGCGTCGGCGCGCCGTTGATCTTGACGATGAAGTCGCCGGCCTGAATACCGGCCTTCGACGCAGGCGTGTCGTCGATTGGCGAGACGACTTTGATGAAACCGTCTTCGGCACCGACTTCGATACCCAGACCGCCGAACTCGCCGCTGGTGCTTTCCTGCAACTCGGTGAAGTCTTCAGGGCCCAGATAAGCGGAGTGCGGATCAAGGTTGCTGAGCATGCCCTTGATCGCGTTCTCCAGCAGGGTCTTGTCGTCCACCGGCTCGACATAGGCGGCTTTGATCCGGTCCATGACCTCGGCAAAGGTGCGCAACTCTTCCAGCGGCAGTGGGGCTTTGGAGGTCGCGGCAGTGCCTGCCGGCGCGACGGCCGGGGCCGGTTGAGCGGCGAACGCCAAAGGCGCGCCGATCACCAGGGCGATCGTCAGGGCCAGCGAGGTAAGGCGGGACAAATGCAGCATGTCGAACGAACTCCTGAAATTTGGTGACTCAACGCCTATCCTTGCGCGCGGCACCATTGCGCCGGATCACTCGGGTGACCCTGCTGACGAATTGCAAAATACAGCGCTGATGTGTCCTGGCCGCCACTGTTACCGACAGTGGAGATGGACTCACCTGCTTTAACCACGTCGCCGGCTGACTTGAGCAGCGTCTGGTTGTGACCGTAAAGACTCAGAAAACCGTTGCCGTGATCGAGGATCACCAGCAGCCCGGCACCGCGCAACCAGTCGGCAAACACTACGCGCCCGCCGTGTACGGCGTGCACCTGGCTACCGGCAGAGGCGCTGATCATCACGCCATCCCACTTGGTCCGGGCATCGTCGCCACGACTTTCACCGAAGCGTGCCAGCAGTCGACCATCAACTGGCCACGGAAGTTTTCCCCGGGTTGCAGCAAAAGGCCCGCCAAAGGTCTCGCCGCTGCTGGAAACCAGCGCGCCGGCTGTTGATCTGGCTGGTTTTCGTGGGGCGTCGCTGTTTTCAGCCTGCGCCTCACGCAAGCGCTTTTTTTCCGCTTCCTGCTGGGCGATCAGCGCTTTCTGCCGCGCTTCTTCTGCCTCACGAGCCTGTCGGGCCAGGGTTTCTTCAATGGTTTTAAGGACTTTAGACAGGTCTGCCTGATCCTGCTCGCGAGCGACGAGCTTCTGGTCGCGGGCCTTCACGTCATCGTTGAGCTTGGCGAGGACTTGCTGGCGTTCCTTGCGAACCTTGTCGAGCTCGTCACGCTGGCTGTCGAGGCTGCTTTTCTGGACGAGCAATTGCGCTTGCTGCAAGCCGATGTCTTTTTCGACATTAGCCAGTTGGCGCAGGGTTTCGTTGAAGTTCTTCAACTGCTCCAGGCGGGCCTGGCTCAGGTAATCGTAATAGGTGAGGGTGCGGGCGAATTTCTCGGGGTTCTGCTGGTTGAGCAGCAACTTGAGGTATTCCTGACGGCCGTTCTGGTAGGCAGCGCGGGCCTGGATGGCGATCAGTCGCTGCTGTTCAGTGCGCGCGCTCTGGAGTTTTTTTTTCTCCGCATCGAGTCGCTGCAGCTCGGATTCGCTCTTTTGCAGTTCTTTCTGCAGGGCATCGACCTGTTTCTGCAGCTTGCCCATCTCGGTTTCAGTGCCCTTGAGCTCTTTCTGCACGCCGGATTTTTCTTCCTGGAGCTTGCCCAGCAGCTTTTTCAGCTCGGCAATATCCTGACGCGTGGCATCCAACTGTTGTTGGGTTTGCGCGCGCTCGTCAGCGAAGGCCGGTTGGAGCAGGCAGGTCAGAGCGAGGGCAATCAGGACGCGAAGCATAGGGGCGGGCGGCACCAGGGTAAGGGACGGCCTAGTATGCCCGCCCGACGCTGCAAAAAAAACGCCCAATTGGGGCTGTGTGATAACTGGACTGAAAAACACCACAAACCTTTGTAGGAGTGACCTGTGGCGAGGGGATTTATCCCCGATCGGCTGCGCAGCAGTCGTAAAACCCGAACACCCGATGCATCTGATACGCCGCGGTGTCAGGTTTCAGGGCGGCTCCGCCACCCATCGGGGATGAATCCCCTGACCACAAAATCATTCCAACAGGTTTTTTGCGGTGCTTGCTGATTCGAGTCAGACCAGAATCGAGGTACCAGTCATTTCTGCCGGTTTTTCCAGGCCCAGCAGTTTCAGCATGGTCGGTGCCACGTCCGCCAGTACGCCACCTTCACGGACCTTGAGGTCACGCTTGCCGACATAAATGAACGGCACCGGCTCGGTGGTGTGCGCGGTGTGCGCCTGCCCGGTGGACTCGTCAGCCATTTGCTCGACGTTGCCATGGTCAGCGGTGATCAGTGCTTCGCCATCGACCTTCTCCAGCGCTTCGACGATGCGGCCGACGCAGGTGTCGAGGCATTCAACCGCCTTCACTGCCGCGTCGAACACGCCGCTATGACCAACCATATCGCCGTTGGCGTAGTTGACCACTATCACGTCGTAGCGTTGGTTTTCGATGGCATCGACGATGCGGTCGGTCACCTCAGGCGCGCTCATTTCCGGCTGCAGGTCGTAGGTGGCGACTTTCGGCGACGGGATCAGGATGCGCTCTTCGCCCGGGAACGGTTCTTCGCGACCGCCGGAGAAGAAGAAGGTCACATGGGCGTATTTCTCGGTTTCGGCGATGCGCAGCTGGGTCTTGCCGTTTTTCGCCAGGTAGTCGCCCAGCACGTTTTCCAGGCTGCCGGCGGCGAAGGCGCAAGGCGCGGGAATGCTCGCCGCGTATTGGGTCAGCATGACGAAACCGGCAAGTGCAGGCTGGCGTGCGCGCTCGAAGTCGTTGAAATCGTTTTCGACGAATACGCGGGTCAGCTCGCGGGCGCGGTCGGCGCGGAAGTTCATGAACACCACGGCGTCGCCGTCTTCGACTTTCACCGGCTCGCCGATGGTGGTGGCTTTGACGAATTCGTCGCTCTCGCCGCGAGCGTAAGCGGCTTCCAGGCCTTCCTGAGCGGTGGCGGCGTTGTATTCGCTGTTGCCGTCGACGATCAGGTTGTACGCCTGAGCCACGCGGTCCCAGCGGTTGTCACGGTCCATGGCGAAGTAGCGGCCGACGATGCTGGCGATGCGGCCCTTGCCGAGTGCCTGGAACGTCGCGTCGAGCAGTTCGATCGACGATGCGGCGCTTTTCGGCGGGGTGTCACGGCCATCGAGGAAGGCGTGCAGGTAGATTTTTTCGGCGCCACGCTTGAAGGCCAGTTCGGCCATGGCGATCAGGTGGTCCTGGTGGCTGTGCACGCCGCCATCCGACAGCAGGCCCATGAAGTGCACGGCTTTGCCCGCAGCCACGGCTTTATCCACAGCGGCGCAAATGGTCGGGTTCTCGAAGAACTCGCCGTCGCGGATCGATTTGGTCACACGGGTGAAGTCCTGATACACCACGCGACCGGCACCGAGGTTCATGTGGCCGACTTCGGAGTTGCCCATCTGGCCGTCCGGCAGGCCGACGTCCATGCCGCTGCCCGAGATCAAGCCGTTCGGCACTGTGGCCCACAGGCGATCCAGCACGGGCTTCTTCGCCGCGAAAACGGCATTCGATTCGGGGCTGTCGCTGTGACCGAAGCCGTCGAGAATGATCAGGACCAAAGGTTTAGGCGTGGTAGTCATGGAATCCACTCGTGGCTAATAAAGAAGAAGGCGATGGAAAAGGGAGTTGGAGTTTAAAGCCAAGTTCAATCCACGTCACCGCCGGACGGGGTTTGGCCCACCATAGTGGCTGTGTATACTGGCCGACATTTTAACGCCCTGGAACCTCCTTCGATGGTTGCTCACCTGATTGAATTTGCCACTAACCACTACATTCTTGTCGGTATCTTCGTCGTACTGCTGGCTCTGCTGCTGGCGCACACGATGCAGGGCGGCGGTAAAAGCCTGAGCACGGGCGAGCTGACCGCGCTGGTCAACAAAGAAGCAGGCGTGGTGGTGGACATCCGTCCGGCCAAGGATTTCGCTGCCGGCCACATCGTTGGCGCGATCAACATTCCTCAAGACAAGCTGGCCGCGCGCACTGGCGAGCTGGAAAAACACAAGGCCAAGACCATCATTCTGGTCGATGCCCTGGGCCAGACCGCCGGCACCCACGCCCGCGAACTGATGAAGACCGGCTTCACCGCCGCCAAGCTGTCCGGCGGGATCTCCAGCTGGAAAGGCGACAACCTGCCGTTGGTGAAGTGATATGAGCGAAGTCATCGTCTACTCCAGCGATTACTGCCCTTATTGCTCGCGAGCCAAGTACCTGCTCGAGAACAAAGGCGTGGCCTTCAAAGAGATCAAGGTCGATGGCAAGCCGCAGTTGCGCGCCGAAATGACCCAGAAGGCCGGCCGCACATCCGTGCCGCAGATCTGGATCGGCAGCAAGCACATCGGCGGTTGTGACGATTTATATGCCCTGGAGCGCGCCGGCAAGCTCGACGCGCTGCTCAAGGCCTGAACGGCTGCACCCACGTACAGCAATCCCTAAAGACCCAAGATCAGAAAGGATCTGAGATGACTGACCAACAGAACACTGCAGCCAGCGAAGAAGAAACCGCACCGCAATTCTCCTTGCAGCGCATCTACGTACGCGACTTGTCCTTCGAAGCCCCGAAAAGCCCGGCGATTTTCCGCCAGCAATGGGATCCGAGCGTCGGTCTGGATCTGAACACTCGCCAGAAAGAGCTGGAAGGCGATTTCTTCGAAGTCGTGCTGACCCTGTCCGTTACCGTGAAAAACGGCGACGAAGTGGCCTTCATCGCTGAAGTGCAACAGGCCGGTATCTTCCTGATCAAGAACCTGGACCCGGCTTCGATGAGCCACACCCTGGGTGCGTTCTGCCCGAACATCCTGTTCCCGTACGCTCGTGAGACTCTGGACAGCCTGGTGACCCGTGGTTCGTTCCCGGCGTTGATGCTGGCTCCGGTGAACTTCGACGCCCTGTACGCGCAAGAGCTGCAGCGCATGCAGGAAAGCGGCGAGACGCCAACCGTTCAATAAACGGTCTGAGCAACAACGAAAAAAGCGCCGTAACAGGCGCTTTTTTCTTGGCTGATCGTTCCCACGCAGAGCATGGGAACGATCGGTCAGGGGCTTGCGTGTTATTTGAAGTCGTTTTGGCGCCACGCTTCGTACACGGCCACTGCCACGGTGTTGGACAGGTTCAGGCTGCGGCAGCCTTCGCGCATTGGCAGGCGCAAGCGTTGTTCGGCGGGCAGGGCGTCCAGTACCTCTGGCGGCAGGCCACGGCTTTCCGGGCCGAAGATGAACGCATCGCCCGGGACGAACGCGGCATCATGAAACGGTCGCGAGCCCTTGGTGGTGAAGGCGAACAAGCGTGGGTTGCCCAGGCTTTCCAGGCAACTGGCGAGGTCGGCGTGGCGTTGCAGCGTGGCATATTCGTGGTAATCGAGACCGGCACGACGCAAGCGCTTGTCGTCCATCTCGAAGCCCAGCGGTTCGATCAAATGCAGGTGGCAGCCGCTGTTGGCGCACAGCCTGATAACGTTGCCGGTATTCGGCGGAATTTCTGGTTGAAAAAGGATGACGTGAAACATGCACGGCTCCGAAGGTAAAGATGACGCGCATTCTACGCCGCAAGCGGACTCGCGTTCGAAACTATTCCCACGGGTGATCGGTTCGCTGGCGATTGTCGGACTGATGATCGGTTTGATGATTGGTCGCCTCACCACGCCCGACCCGAGCGTGCTGCAGCAGATCGAGGCGACTGACGGCGGTCTGGTGGTCTGGTTCAACAACGAGCCGAAGCTGCACGGTGAAATCATCGACGGCACGGTGGCGCTGTTGTTCCAGGCTGAGGGGAAGGCGCAGAAGGGCCAACTCAAGCTCAACGGCAAAGACGTTAATTGGCGGACGCGAGTAAGTGATGGCGGGTTGTTGCTGACGGTGCTGGCAGCGCGGCCGCTGCAGGGTGACTGGGCCGGGAGCGAGGTCGATGACCGCTGGCGGCTGGAGATCCATCTCCGGGAGCAATAAAAGCGGGAATCCCTGACCTGCCTGTATCAGGGTTCCCAAAAGGCTGGACTGCGCGATGGCGTCAGTCCGGTGTAAAGAGGGAACCCCCGGCCTGCCTGTACCAAGGATCCCAAAAGGGTGGGCGCATCCGTTGCGGTGTGAGCCCGGTGTAAAGAGGGGAATCCCCGGCCTGCCTGTACCAAGGTCCCCGAAAGGGTGGGTGAATCGAATCACCTGTAAGAGGTATTGCAGGGGGCGTGCCAGCTTTTTACGGATTGAAACAAAAACCGTCTTCAGAAATGCGAAAGCCCCGGAATACGGGGCTTTCGTGTTTATAAAGTTTCAGTTTTCAAGTGATTTGGTGTCGGATTTTGAACCGCTCGCTGTGCGCGATAGCGGGTCAAAGTGCCTTATGGTGGTGCATGCGAAAAAAGATCGCTCAGGTGTTGAGGTCGAACTCAACCCTCATCCCTCATCCCTCATCCCCTTCATCATCATCCCCACCATCGACCTTCATCCCCAGTTCCTTGATCTTGCGCGTCAGGGTATTACGCCCCCAACCCAGCAACACCGCGGCATCACGACGACGCCCGGCGGTATGTTTCAACGCCGTTTCGATCATGATCCGCTCAAACGCCGGCACTGCACTGTCGAGCAGACTCGACTGGCCACGCGCCAACGCCTGATCCGCCCACTGGCGCAGGGCTTGCTCCCAGTTGGTTACTGGCGCCGAATCCTGCGGCAGGCTCAGCAGTTCCGGCGGCAGGTCGCTGATGTGTACTTCGCGCCCGGAGGCCATCACCGTGATCCAGCGGCACGTGTTCTCCAACTGGCGCACGTTGCCGCCCCACGGCAGATTCTTCAGGTATTCCTCTGTCTCGCTTTTCAGCAGCTTCGGCTCCACCGCCAGCTCCTGCGCGGCACGGCTGAGGAAGTGCTTGGCCAGGGTCGGGATGTCTTCGCGACGATCCGACAGGCGCGGGATGTGGATGCGGATCACGTTGAGGCGGTGGAACAAGTCTTCACGGAATTTCCCGGCATGCACCAGGGTTTCCAGATTCTGGTGGGTCGCGGCGATGATCCGTACATCGACCTTGACCGGAACATGACCACCGACGCGATAGAACTCGCCGTCGGCCAATACGCGCAGCAGACGGGTTTGGGTATCCGCCGGCATATCGCCGATCTCATCAAGGAACAGCGTGCCGCCGTCGGCCTGCTCAAAGCGGCCGCGACGCAGGTTGGCCGCGCCAGTGAACGCGCCCTTCTCGTGGCCAAACAGTTCGGATTCCATCAGATCCTTGGGGATCGCCGCCATGTTCAGCGCGATGAACGGCGAGGCCGCGCGCGGGCTGTGGCGGTGCAGGGCGTGGGCGACCAGTTCTTTACCAGTGCCGGATTCGCCGTTGATCAGCACGGTGATGTTGGAGTGGCTCAAGCGGCCGATGGCGCGAAACACTTCCTGCATCGCCGGCGCTTCGCCGATGATTTCCGGAGTGCGAGTCAGCGCTGGCACCACTTCCAGGCCTTGCTGTTCTTGCGCATGCTGATTGGCGCGCTTGACCAGCGAAACCGCCTCATCAACGTCGAACGGCTTGGGCAGATATTCGAACGCGCCGCCCTGATAAGAGGCGACAGCGCTGTCCAGATCGGAGTGAGCGGTCATGATGATGACCGGCAGCCGTGGGTGCTGCTCGCGAATCCGCGCCAGCAGGTCCAGGCCACTGGCACCCGGCATGCGGATGTCGGAAATGATCACGTCCGGTTGCTGACGGGCCAGACGACTCATCACGCCATCGGCGCTGTCGAAGCTCTGAGTGGTCATGCCTTCCTGCTGCAAGGCTTTTTCCAGAACCCAACGGATAGAACGGTCGTCATCGACGATCCACACAGTTTCACTACGGCTCATGTCGATGTGGCTCCTTGTTCCAGTGGAATAAAGATCGAGAAGGTGGTGTGGACTGGATGGCTGTCAAACTCGATCAGGACCTTGTGCTGTCTGATGATGTTCTGGGT
>NZ_JBIUWI010000021.1:79293-83168 GCF_044743385.1 Pseudomonas sp. NPDC087639
TCCTGGCCAGGCCCAGCCCGGTACCGTCCGGACGGCCGCTGACCATGGGAAAGAAAATGGTTTCCTGGAGTTCCGCCGGGATGCCCGGGCCGTTGTCGATGATCTCGATCTTGGTCACCAGACGATGGCGGACGTGGCCGATGGTGAACTGACGCATGGTCCGGGTACGCAAACTGATGCGACCCAGGCGCAGCTCGTTCTGGCTGCTGATCGCCTGCATCGCATTGCGCACAATGTTCAATACGGCCTGAATCATTTGCTCGCGGTCGATCAACACGTCGGGAATGCTTGGGTCGTAATCGCGCACCAGCGTGATGCAGCCCTGACTTTCCGCTTCGACCAGTTGGCCGACGCGTTCGAGCACTTCGTGAACGTTGCACATAGCCAGCGACGGCAACTTGTTCGAACCGAGCATGCGGTCGACCAGATTGCGCAGACGATCGGCCTCTTCAATGATCACGTTGGTGTAGTCGCGCAGGCTGTCTTCCGGCAGTTCGCGGGCCAGTAGTTGCGCCGCGCCCCGAATACCTCCTAGGGGATTCTTGATCTCATGGGCGAGGCCGCGAACCAACATCTTGCTGGTTTCCTGCTTCGACAACTGCGCCTCTTCCTTGGTGATCCGCAGCAAGCGGTCACGCGGGTGGACTTCCAGCAACAGCATGGTCGCGCCATTGCTGAGGATCGGCGTCACCGCGTAATCCACGGTCAGGGTCTGGCCGGTGAGGGCGGTGAGCATCGCTTCGCGCTTGGTGAATGGATGCGCCTGTTCCACTGCCTGGCGCAAAGAGTTGAGCGCCTCGGTGGATTCGGTGAACAGCTCGCTGATGAACTGCCCATGGCTTCGCTGACCGCTGATGGCCAGCAGCATCTCTGCCGCCGGGTTCATGTACTCAAGGCGCAATTCGGCGTCGAGCAGAATGGTAGCGGTGGTCAGGTTGTCGAGCAGCAAACGATGAATTGCGTCACTTATAGTCATCAGAGCCTCTTTTGGGGGCGGAGCGTGCGCAAGAAGCAGGCGTCGTTAAACGGAAAATGCAAAAACCAAACCAAGGCTCCGAAAAGAAGCGCTCAACCCATGAAACAGGCGTTTGACGCTCGTTTGCGTGGCAGTTCGCCAGCGCTTGCGGGTACTTTCGAACCAAAATGGGTTGGAATGTGTGAAGAGTGCAGCTTGTTGCACCAATATAGTGCGCAAAGCTGATGGGCGTTAGAAGAAACGCAGGAAAGGGTTTTTCGGTTCCTCAGGTTTGTCTTTAAGCGGACATTCCGGGCGGACGCCGTAATCGTCCGTTGTGCAGGGTTTGACCTGGCGCTTCTGCGCCAGCGAGATGCGCAGCATGTGGAAGGGCTGATTAGCAGTGCGTTCGACGGTGCGGCCCTGCGCATCGAGAATCTCGACCGAAAGGCTGTGGCTGCCACGGTCGATATTGCTCAACGGGAACACCGGGCTCAGGCCGGGCTTGCCGGTGGCCTTGCCGTCCAGCAACAGGCGATAGCGATGGCCTGCTTGCAGGCCCGGCTCGCTGGTCACGCTGACGATCACTTCGCCGGCGCTGCTGCGAATGGTTGCGTCAGGCTCGGGCACCAGAACACGGAGCATGTCGTAGTGGAACAGCGGTTGCTCCGGAGATTTTTTCGCCGTGGTGATCGGCGCGGCGCCGGTTGGATTGGCCGACATTCGGTTGCTGGTCGCCAGCGGCACTCGCTTGGCGTTACCACGCGGCTGGTCGGTGTAGACGCGATTGCCCTGCGCATCGACGTAAGTGAACACCTCTGCCGAGGCTTGCAGTGCCGTCAGTGCCAACACGGCGACCAGCCATTCGCGGATCATGGCTTGTGCACCCGCTGCACGGTAAAGACCACTGGCGGACTTTGCTGAATGATCATCTGACCATCGATCACCTGCACTGCGAGTCGATGATCACCTCGGTCGACGTTAACCAGTTGCAGGATCGGCACGTTGCTCGGCTGGCCGTAGGGTTGATCGTCGAGCAGCAGTCTTAATTGATGCGGCGGTTGCAGGCGCGGCTTGATCAGCACGTTGACCGTGAATGTGCCGTTGTTCGCGCGCAGGGCTTCCTCGGTGGGCAGACCGGCGAGCTCGAGGATGGCGTAGGCATTACGCGGCGGCTCCCGGTTGTCGGAGGTTGGCGCGGCGGGTGCGCCTGGTGACTGAGGCTCGACCGTGTTGAGCGGCGGCAACTCCACCGACTGCGCGTTTACGCCGTCCGGCGAGTGATCGCTGTACACCGTGTTGCCGTTGGCGTCGGTGTACTTGTAGATCTGCGCGGCGGCGGGCAGGGCGATCAGCAGCAGGATGTAGAGAAAGGTGCGACCCATGAACTCGACCGGGGAAGAAAACGATGGGTTGCAGCATAGGTCAGGTGCGGCAGTTGTCCCAACTCAGGACGCATTTTGCCAAGCATTACTGAAACCTTTCATACGCCTCAGTTTCCACAGAACTCATCGTTTGCCATAAAGCCGAGCAATAAAAGAGGCCTCCCGAAGGAGGCCTCTTTTTGTCACGCCGCTTAGCGCGGCGCTACCGGATCAGCAGCTGTAGTACAGCTCATATTCCAGTGGGTGTACGAAGGTGCGGACCTTGATTTCTTCTTCGGATTTCAGCGCGATGTAAGCGTCGATGAAGTCGTCGGAGAACACGCCCCCCTTGGTCAGGACCGCACGGCCCTTGTCCAGCTCTGCCGGGGCTTCTGTCAGGCTGCCGCAAACTTGTGGGATCTCTTTCGCCTCTTCAGGCGGCAGGTCGTACAGGTTTTTGTCAGCGGCATCGCCTGGGTGGATCTTGTTCTGGATACCGTCCAGGCCGGCCATCAGCAGTGCTGCGAAAGCCAGGTACGGGTTGGCAGCCGGATCCGGGAAACGTGCTTCGATACGACGGCCTTTAGGGCTGTTGACGTAAGGAATACGGATCGAGGCGGAACGGTTACGAGCCGAGTAGGCCAGCATGACCGGAGCTTCGAAGCCTGGCACCAGACGCTTGTACGAGTTGGTAGCCGGGTTGGTGAAGCCGTTCAGGGCTTTACCGTGCTTGATGATGCCGCCGATGAAGTACAGAGCGGTTTCGGACAGGCCGGCATAGCCTTCGCCAGCGAAGGTGTTCTTGCCATCTTTGGAGATGGACATGTGTACGTGCATACCCGAACCGTTGTCGCCATACAGCGGCTTCGGCATGAAGGTAGCGGTGCGGCCGTAAGCGTCGGCAACGTTGTGTACAACGTATTTCAGAGTCTGAACTTCGTCAGCTTTCTTCACCAGGGTGTTGAACTTGACACCGATTTCGTTCTGACCGGCAGTCGCCACTTCGTGGTGGTGAACTTCAACGGTCTGGCCCATTTCTTCCAGTGCGTTACACATGGCAGTACGGATTTCGTGGTCGTGGTCGAACGGCGGAACCGGGAAGTAGCCACCTTTGACGCCTGGACGGTGACCCTTGTTACCACCTTCGATGTCCTGGTCAGACATCCACGAACCTTGTTCGGAGTAGATTTTGAACATCGAGCCGGAGATGTCCGACTTGAACTTCACTTCGTCGAAGATGAAGAATTCTGGTTCTGGACCGGCGAAGACGGTGTCACCGATACCGGTGGTCTTCAGGTATTCCTCGGCGCGGTGAGCGATGGCGCGCGGGTCGCGATCGTAACCTTGCATGGTCGACGGTTCGATGATGTCGCAGACCAGGATCAGGGTCGCGTCTTCGGTGAACGGGTCGAGAACGGCAGTTTCGTCGTCCGGCAGCAGGATCATGTCGGAGGCTTCGATGCCTTTCCAGCCAGCGATGGAGGAACCGTCGAACATCTTGCCGACTTCGACGAAGTCGTCTGCCCGCGCATCGCGAGCCGGCATGGTCACGGGGT